>DATKUQ010000221.1:0-21163 GCA_035530495.1 Burkholderiales bacterium | reverse complement strand
TATTTCGTGAGAAAGTGGATTGGTAAACCCGTGCGCGAATTAGTGAAGGCCACCAACGAGGTAAGTTCAGGTAATCTTAATTACACTATAGACAAACCCGGTAAAGACGAACTCGGACTTCTTGCAAAGTCATTCAATAAGATGACCAGGAATTTGGCGGAAGCAAAAGTGCAGCTGTTCCAGGCCGATAAAATGGCTTCGCTGGGAAGGCTCGCAGCGGGAGTTGCACACGAGATTAACAATCCGCTGACGGGTGTATTGACCTACAGCAGCTTTCTCCTCAATCGGACGAAGGATAACCCCGAGCTGCAGGAAAATCTGGAAGTGATAGTCAGAGAAACGATACGAAGCAGGGAAATCGTCAAGAGCTTGCTCGATTTTTCCCGCCAGTCCCCCCCCAAAAAGCATCATGCCGACGTCAATAAGATATTGAAAAGCGCAATAGAAGTAGTTGCAAGCCAACTATTGCTTAAGCGGATAGAGCTCGATGCGCGCTTTGATGCGTCTTTGCCGGAAATCAGGATTGATGCGAATCAGATTCAGCAGGTGATCATAAACCTGCTAGTCAATGCCGCCGACGCAATTGGTGATAGCGGCGGAAGGATCACGGTCACGCTGTCGTTGATTTCGCTTTCACCATATGGATTGGCGCAGATAAAGGCCGCCGTTTGCCCCAAAGGGCATGACCTTATGGATAGCGAGTTGAGGATATACGGGTTGCCAACGGTAAAAGTAAAGGTGGTTTCTCACGGTAATGTCGGCGTCATAAACTTAGATCCGGTCTATGGCAAACACAGGCACGAGTACGGAATCGAAATCGAGAAGGGAAAGGATTTGCAGGTTTTATGTCCGCACTGTAATACCTCGTTAATTGAGGAGAATGTGAAGTGTTCCAAGTGTGGATCACCGGTTTTCTGCTTTGAAGTGCTCTCACACGGAATGTTTGAGGGCTGCACAAATCCAGGATGTAACTGGCAACGATGGCAGGCGATGGATGAATCAGGGCACAAGGACTACATGGAAATAAGAGTTGCCGATACCGGGGTGGGAATCGCAAAAGAGGACTTGTCGAGAATATTCGAACCCTTTTACACCACGAAAGGGCAGCACGGAACCGGGCTTGGGCTGGCCGTTATATGGGGGATCATCGACAGTCACGACGGAACGGTTAACGTGGAAACCGAAGTGGGAAAAGGAACGACATTTATCGTTCATTTGCCTTTGGACAAGCCAGCCGCGGTCAGTCAAGGGAAAGAAGACGTGCGCGAAAACCGGCCGCGGTGAAACATCCCCGTCCAGGCAGGCTTGTTTGAAGTGGGGGGATCGCCGGCGAGAGTCGCAATGGAGCGAGCAGCGGGAAGGCACAGGGGAGTTCCAAGATGACGCGGTAAGGCGCCATGATCCAGATCAAATCAGACCTATAACGCTTCTGCTATAAGTGGTGCGTGCTTTACGGCCGAAAGAGCAAACGCGTGTTGCTGTTGCTTGTCGCAGGGACCGACCGTTTTGCATTCGTCCGGTCAGATTTTCCTTTCACATGACATGTCCATTCCAGTGCTACGCCACGCTCGATCGCTCAGGAGCGTCCGCGCGATGTTGCGAACTTCGGTGCTGGACTAGTATCGGTTTATCCAATGATCGGTAAGACGCAGTCGCGTCATACGTAGAGGCGGGAATCATGCACGGTAAAAGGCTTGCAACATTGGTGATGGCCGCGCTTTTCGGTGTGGCGATGGCATTGTTTCTGGGTCGGGGTAGCGCTTACGCCGCCGACAGCGCCGTTTCCAAACTAGACCAGCAATGTCTAGCCTGCCATTCAATGGAGGGGATGGAGAAAGAATTGGCGGATGGGGAAAAACTCTCGTTGCATGTGGACGGATCGAAGTTTGCGAAATCGGTCCATAGCGTGATCGGCTGCGCCGTTTGTCATAGCACCATAACGCTTGAGAACCATCCTCCATCCAACACGAAGATCACCAGTGTCCGAGCGTATTCGCTCGAGATGACAAAGGTCTGCGACACTTGCCACGGCGACATATTCAAGCGGTACAAGGGCAGCGTTCATGCCGCCCTGGTCCGAGAGGGCAATCCGAGCGCGCCCGTCTGCACGGACTGCCACAATCCGCATGCGGTGATGGCCAAGGCCGCCTATGACGCAACTACCGGAACTCCGTGCAGCAAATGTCACGACCCCATCTTCAAGTCGTATGCCGGCAGCGTGCATGGTCAGGCCGCTCTGCCCTGCTCGGTTTGCCACCATGCGCACGACGTGAGCGCCGCGACCACCGGAGACGACTTGAAGAGCGCTTGCCTTGGTTGCCACGATGGCGTGCTGGCCGCCCACCAGAAGTGGCTGCCGAACGCCGAGCAGCATTTCGAAACGGTGTCCTGCGCCGCCTGCCATGCGCCGGATGCCAAGCGTAAAGTCGACCTCAGGCTTTACAACAATGTGGCACAAAAGCGCGTCGCCGAAAAAGAGGGCGTGCCGCAGTTCGAAAACAGGGCTCTCGCAGCGGATGCGAATGGCGCCGGCCTGGATGCGATGGCACTGCGCGGCCTGCTGCACGAATTCAACAGCGAGGGAGAAGACGTGACGCTGCGGGGCCGTCTGGAGGTCAGCACGGGCGTGGAGGGGCATCGACTATTGGACAAGACCAGGGCCATTCGGGATTGCGCCAAATGTCACCGGCAAGGTGCGGACCCGTTCCAGAGCGTCACGGTTTCCATTGTCGGCCCCGGCGGCAAGGTGCTGCGCTACAACGCACAACACGATGTCCTAAACTCTATTTTTTCGGTGGACTCGGTAGGCGGCTTTTACGCCATCGGCGGCACCCGGATCAAGTTGCTGGATTGGCTGCTCGGACTCGCGCTGCTGGGCGGCATAGGCGGGCCGCTCGCCCATTTGACGCTCAACTGGTACTTCAAGAGACACGCGAAGAGAATCGGCGGGAAAGAGGACTCCTGAAACGCCCCGACCCAAGGTCGATCGGTGTGTTCCAGTCGTCCGCCGAAACCGATGCTTTCAAAGTAAAAGGAACAACGCAATGCCGAGAATCTACGTTCACCCGCTCCCCGTCAGGATCTGGCACTGGATCAACGCGCTTGGATTCCTGGTGATGTTGTTCACCGGCTTTCAGATCCGTTACATCGGATTAATCGATCTGCTGTCGTTCCGGACGGCGGTGGTCGTGCATAACTGGATCGGGTTTGTGCTGATCGGCAATTTCTTCATCTGGTTCCTCTTCTACCTGTTTTCGGACAAGATCCGGGTATATCACCCCGAATTGAGCCCGTTGAAGCATTTCCGCGCGACTTTCCGCCAGGCCATGTTTTACGGCTACGGCATTTTCAAGGGCCAACCCAATCCGTTCCACGTCAGCGTCTACAATAAGTTCAACTCGCTGCAAAGCATGAGTTACCAAGTCATCATGATGCTGCTGGTGCCGCTGCAGTTTTATACGGGAGTTCTGCTGTGGGACATCCACCGCTTCTCAGGCATGATCAACGTTCTCGGGGGAGTGCGGGTGGTGGATACGGCCCACGTGCTGATTTTCATCTTCTTCGCTGGATTCATTCCCTTCCACATTTACCTTGCGACCCTCGGTCACACCCGCACGGCGCACCTTAAATCCATGTTGACCGGCTACGAGGAGGTCGAGGAAGAGCAGGAGGGCGGCAAGTGAAAGAAGCACGCGCGCCGAGCGGCATTACCGTGAAGAGCGAGCCCGATCGCTTAAGGAAATAACGGGTACGGCTCCTGCGCGAATCGACTTCGCGCCATCAAAAAAAAGCCGGGGGGACGTCCCGTCCCCCCGGCGCCTGCCTTGCGCGATCCGTGACGCGCCGCTATTTCGTTTCGGGGCGGTTGGCCAATGCCTTGGCACCGAGCTTGCCCCAGGCCTGGAAGCCGAACCAGAGCAGCAGGCCGAGTCCTACGATGGGCCCGACGATGACGTATACCAGTCCGACGAACGGCGCCGCTACGAACAGAGCGGTGCTTTTCAGGATGCTCGATTTGACCGCCGCTGTTTGCAGCTTCGTCGCCTCGAGGGACTTCTTCTGTTGCGCCTGCATTGCCGCCCAGGCAAGCATCCCCAGTCCAACAAAGGGGAAGGCGAGGATGTAGGCGAGCCCGACGAAGGGCGCCGCCAGGAAGAGGGCGACATTCTTGACGAAGCGTGCGATATTCTGCGCTGCACCCGGCGCGGGAATCGCGGCGGGGTACGTTACCTCGGGGCTTGCGGCGGCCTTATGTGCAGCCGCTTCGTGTTCGGATAGGGCCTTGTCGGCGCTGCCCTCTATCATTTCCGGCGAAAGCGGCTTGCGCAGGAAGCCGGATACACCCGCAGCTTCCGCCCTGGCTTCGTTGTCGGGCGAGCCGTAGCCGGTGACAATGACCACCGGCAGCCACGGACGCCGTTGTTTGACCTGCTCGGCCATTTCGAGGCCGCTCATCCCAGGCATCTTGATGTCGGTGAACACGACGTCGTAATCTTCCGCGTCGAGTTTGCCCAGCGCTTCCTGCGCATTGACTGCGGTAATTACCGCATACCCTTTTCCGGAAAGAACCCGGTCGAAACTCTTGCCGACCACCGGGTCATCGTCGACTACCAGAACTTTGTGTAAGGCACTCATGTCATTCTCCTTGGTTCAATTCAATAAGCATCTGTTGTCAATTTGAAAACGGCGTTCGGACCGGTTCCTGCATTCTGTTCTGGCCCGTTTGGTCTTTGTGCATGGCCCATCGTTTCTGCGTCAGGGCACCGTTCGCGACATTGATCACCTCGTCCGGGCCGACCGGTTTTGCCAGGTAATCGTATGCGCCTAGGCGCACCGCCTCCTTGGCGGTGTCTATATTCGGGTACCCGGTGATGATGACCACTTCGGTTTCCGGCCATCTTTGCTTGATCATCTTGAGGACCGTCATGCCGTCCATTCCCGGCATGCGCAGGTCTAGCAGCACTACATCGGCTGGACGCTGTTCCATCACCTGCAGCGCGTCCTTTCCGTCGCGCACAACTTCCACATCGCAGTGAATGCTGGCTAGGGTCCTGATATGACTGAGCCGTACCACCTCTTCGTCGTCCACAACCAGGATTTTGGTTTTCTCGTCCATCTCGATCACCTCTTTTGCGTACTTGACTCTTGGTATACGCAACGCCCGTGCCAGATGTCAGGAAGAAGACCGTTTATCGCCTGTAATCAATCGAGTAGACCATAAATCCAGCGTGCCTCCGTTGGTCCCCGCGATGCAGTTCAGCATCGTGAAGTACATTTAATTTATTCATGACGAGGGGGGTGGAAGCAGCTAACGCTTATTTTTCAATAAGCTGAGAGCGCAAGCGGCGCGTATTTTTGGCATACACCAGACGCCCGAAGCAGCGCGCAGGCAATGAGCGGCCTTACCGCCGGCGCGAGGGAAGGGCGTACCAGGAAAGACGCGCCAGGCTTTAAAGCGGCTTAGCGGCTCCCGCTCGGGGCGCCGCTCATCCCGCTGTGCCGCAGCAGCGCATCCACGCTGGGATCGCGCCCGCGCAACGCCTTGAACGACTCGAGCGCCGGCCGGCCGCCGCCCACGGCGAGGATTTCGTCGCGAAAGCGCTCGCCGCTGCGGCGGTCGAGCACGCCGTTCTCCTCGAACAGGCTATAGGCATCGGCCGAGAGTACCTCGGCCCACTTGTAGCTGTAATAGCCGGCGTCGTAACCACCGGCGAAAATGTGCGAGAAACTGTTCTGAAAACGGTTGTACGCCGGCGGCAGCGCGACCGCCACCCGGCTGCGGATTTCGTCGAGCAACTGTTGCGGGGTCTTGCTGCCGGCGACGTCGAAATCGTAATGCAGATGCATATCGAACAGCGAATATTCCAACTGCCGCACCGTCTGCATGCCGCTCTGGAAGTTTTTCGCCGCGAGCATCTTGTCGTACAGCGCGCGCGGCAAAGCCTCGCCGCTGCTCACGTGCGCACTCATGTGCGCGAGCACCTCCCACTCCCAGCAGAAATTCTCCATGAACTGGCTCGGCAGCTCGACCGCGTCCCACTCCACCCCATGGATGCCCGACACGCCGATGTAGTCGACCCGGGTGAGCAGGTGGTGTAGGCCGTGGCCGAATTCGTGGAACAGGGTCAGCACCTCGTCGTGGGTGAACAAGGCCGGCTTGCCGCCGACGGGGGCCGAGAAATTGCAGGTGAGGTAGGCGACGGGGATTTGCACGCGCTCGCCCAGCCTGCGCCGGCTGATCGCCTCGTCCATCCAGGCACCGCCGCGCTTGGTGTCGCGCGCGTAAGGATCGAGATAAAACTGGCCCAGCAGCCCGCCCTGCGCATCGCAGACGCGAAAAAAACGCACCGCCGGATCCCAGGTCTCGGCCTCGTCGGGCTGGATGCGCACGCTGAAAAGCGTCTCGACCAGGCGAAACATTCCCTGTATCACCTTGGGTTCGGGAAAATACTGCTTCACTTCCTCGTCGGAAAAGGCGTAGCGCGCGGCGCGCAGCTTTTCCGAGGCGAAGGCGAGATCCCAGGCTTCGAGCTGCACCAGTCCCAGTTCTGCCGCTGCAAATTCGCCCAGCTCGGCATAGTCTTTCCGCGCGAAGGGCAGCGCCTTGACGGCGAGATCGTTGAGAAAATCGAGTACCTGCTGCGGCGTCTGCGCCATTTTCGGAACCAGCGAGACTTCGGCGTGGTTGGCGTAGCCAAGAAGCCGCGCGGCTTCTTGATGCAAGCGCAGGATCTGCGTGATCAGCGGCGTGTTGTCGAGCCCGGGCTTACCGAATTCGCTCGCCCGCGTGACAAAGGCATGGTACATCTGCTCGCGCAACTCGCGCCGCGGCGCGTATTGCATAAAGGGCATATACGATGGCGCCTGCAAGTTGAATTTCCATCCGGACCTGCCGTCCTTGGCGGCGGCTGCACGCGCCGCTTCGATCACGTCAGCGGGAATGCCGTCAAGCGCACTGCCATCCTCGACGTAGAGCGCAAAGGCGTTCGTGGCATCGAGCAGGTTCTCCGAGAACCGGGTAGACAGCTGCGCCAACTCCTCCGAGATTGCGGCAAAGCGCTGCTTCTTTGCGGGAGACAATTCCGCGCCGGAGAGGCGGAAATCGCGGATCTCGTTGTCTACGATCCTGCGTTGCGCCGGCGTCAGCACGGCGAATTCGGGCGACGCTTGCAGCGCCTTGTATTTTTCGAACAAGCGCAGGTTCTGTCCGAGCTCGGTGTAGTACTGCACGACCTTGGGCTGGCTCGCGTTGTACGCCGCGCGCAGCTCGGGCGAGTCGAGCACGCCGTGCAAATGGCCGACCACGCCCCAGGCGCGCGCCAGCCTCTCGTTTGCGTCCTCCAGGGGTGCCACGAATGTTGCCCAAGTTGCCGCTGTTTCAGGGCGGGTCAGGCTGTCGATGCGCGCTCGGTTTTCCGCCAGCAGCCGGTCTACAGCCGGCGCGATATGTTCCGCTCTGATCGCGGCAAAGCGCGGCAGGCCGGTGAAATCCAGCAGCGGGTTCGGTTCGGTCATGTCGGTCTTTTCTGTAGGGGTTGAGGGAACGGCCGCGGCGCGTATCGTCCGGCAAGCCGAGAAAGCGCTGTGATTGTGCCGGGCCAGTCAGCCGCCTATGCGCGGCTCTTCAGTACGAGTTGCACCAGTTCGACGACCGAACCGGCGCCCATCTTTTCCATGACCCGCGAGCGGTGCACTTCCACGGTTTTGATGCTGATGCCCAGATCGTCGGCGATCTGCTTGTTCAGTTTGCCGTCGACGATCAGCTTGAGCACTTCGCGTTCGCGCTGCGTCAGCCTTTCCAGGCTCTGCGCTAGCGACGCCTTCTCCGCGCGCTTAACGGCGGCGGCGCGATCCTGCTTAATACAGGATTCGATCAGCTTCAGCATGTCCTGGTCGTCGAACGGTTTTTCGATGAAATCAGCGGCGCCCTTCTTCAGCGCCGAAACCGCCATGGGTACGTCGCCGTGGCCGGTGATGAAAATCACCGGAAGGGTCGAGGCGCGCGCCCGCAGCCGCGTGTACAGGTCGATTCCGCTCATGCCGGGCATGCGCACGTCCAGCACCACACAGCCGCAAAAGTCGCGGCTGAAATCCCGGAGGAAGGCATCCCCCGATGGATACAGCTCGACCTTGAGCCCGCGCGATTCCAGCAGCCATTTGAGCGAGTCGCGCATCGCGTCGTCGTCATCTACGATGTAGACGATGGATTCTGTCATTGCGATTCCAGGGGAAGGGTGAAACTGAACACGCTGCCGCCGCCCGGATTGGCAACCGTCCACAGGCGTCCGTGGTGAAATTCTATGATCGAGCGGCAGATGTTGAGGCCCATGCCCATGCCTTCGGGTTTGGTGGTGTAAAACGGCGTGAACAGCGTCTCGCTCTGCCCCGCGGGTACGCCGGGGCCGCGGTCGGCTACGTTGACCTCGATGAAATCCTTGCCGTTGGCGCGCGCGCTGATGTGCAGTTCGCGTTCGCTGCGGGGCGTTGCGTGCATCGCCTCGATACCGTTCTTTACCAGATTCAGCACCACCTGCTCGATCATGATCTTGTCGGCGTAGGCGTCGGGCAAATCGGGCGGGACGCTGACGCCGATGCGCACGCCGTGCTTGCGCACATCGGTCTCGGCGAAACCGATGACCTCTTCGATAATCTCGGCGATCTTGACCGGACTGCGGTTGGGTTCGCTCTTTTTGACGAAGTCGCGCACGCGGCGGATGATCTTGCCGGCGCGTGTTGCCTGTACGCTCGCTTTCTGCATCGCGGCCAGCAATTCTTCCGGACGATAGTCGTTCGCCTGCAGCCGGTTGACGCAGCCCCTATTGTAATTGGCGATCGCCGCGAGGGGCTGGTTCAGTTCGTGCGCCAGGCTGGACGCCATCTCGCCCATGGTGATCAGGCGCGAGGTCTGCTGCAGTCGCTCCAGTTGCTGGCTGTTTACTTCCTCCATGTTCATGCGGTCGGTGATGTCGGTCGCGATTTGCATACGCACCACGCGCCCGTCGGCCCACTGTATGGCGCGCTCGCGCAGTTGATACCAGCGGCCGTTGAGCGCATTCTGCAGCTCGATTTCGTGCAGCTCGAGCGGGGTCTGCTGCGGCACGAGCTTTCGGGCAGCGGCGATGAATCGCGCCGGGTCGGGTTGGCAGGCGCTGGTGACCTGCCAGCAGTCGCGGCCCACGGCGTCGTAGCCATAGATGTTCTTGAACGCCTTGTTGGCGAACAGGATTTCATCCGCTTCCAGATCGGCGACGTAGATCGCCTCGTCCAGACCATCGAGGACGGTCATGAAACGCCGATGCGAGGCTTCCAGTTCGGCGCGCGCGCGCCGCTGTTCGGTGATGTCGTTGATTGAGGCCATCCAGCCCGTCTGCCGGCCGCTTGCGTCCACCAGCGGCGCCTCGTACACGCGCACGTCGAAAAGCTCGCCGTTCTTGCGGCGGAAGACCGACTCGATGCCGCCGCGCGGCCCGACCGGCGCCTCGCCGGCAGGCGAGCGCCGCAGGGCTTGCTCTTGCTCCGTCAGGTCCTCGGCGCTCCCGCTCCGGTAGGGAAAAGGCGCGGTGGCCCCGATCAGTTCTTCCTGCGTGAGGCCGACCATCCTGCAGAATGCGGCGTTGACATAGGTGATGCGCCCTTGCATGTCGATGGCGCGCATGCCGGTCGGCATGGATTCCTCCATCGCTTTGCGGAAATTCGATTCCTCGCGCAAGGCATCCTCGGCGCGGATGCGCCGCGCAAGGTTGCTGCGCAGCAGCCACAAGCTCCACACCACCAGCAGGGACAGTCCGATGATCAGGAAGATGGGCAGGTTCTTTACGATGCTGGTGTCGACGCGGTAGGCGGCTACGTGCATGCGTATGCCGTTGCCTGGCGGAACGATGTCCAGGCTGTAGGTGAGATCCTCGTCGCGCAAAGGAGCGGCAGAGTTCTGCCCCAACAACTGGTTGCCGGGTCCGGTAAAGCTCAGGTGGTATTTGCCCAAGAACCGTTCAGGCACCAGATGGCGCAGCAGGCCCGACACCGGGTACGCCGCCACCATGGCGCCGAGGAATTCCGGACCGCGATGGATGGGCACGATCAGATCGAAGGTGGGGCCGGTATTCTTGCTGATATACGCCTTGCTATACGTCGGACGGCCTGAATCGCGCGCAGCCCTGAAGCCCTGTACTTGCGCGCGGTGCGCGAACGGCGCGCCAAGGCTGTTCCCGCCTGTGACGGGCAGCTCGGTTGCGCGGATGATCTTGTTCGCATCGATCCAGGCGATAGCGGAAAGGTGCGGGTTGGTTGCCAGGTACTGGGCCGAGCGGGCGCGGAATCGGTCGCCGTCGATCTGACCGTTGGCCGCTTCGCGCGCGAGGCCCTGGAGGAAGTCCTCGTCGCCTTGCAGGTTCGCGCGCAGCGTCTGCTCCGTCCATTGCGCGTCGCGCTCCAGCGCTACCAATTGCTGGTCGAAATCGCGCTTCTGCAGCAGCCACACCAGCGCGATCATGGCTACGATGAACATGCCCACGGCAACATTGGGCATCATCCACAACCAGCCCTGATTGGGTCGAGTGCTCGTGCGGTCGATACTGTTAGGCGGCATGGCGGTGCGGACGCCTGGAGGCAAAATGTAAATCCAAATGCGGATCGGGAACGGCACATGCTAGCATGACTGTGGCCGGCTGCTATAGCTGCATCATGCGACCGCGGCGGGCCGCGGCGATTGAAACTTCCCCTATGCAAAGCCTAGCGGAAATGCCTGCTGATGCGCACCTTAGGGTTTGCCCCAATACCGGCCGGTAGCGGCGCTATCTACACTAATTTGCGGAAGCCCCACATGAATATGCAAAGCTTCTGCTCAATTGTTCTCTTCCTTGCGCCGGGGCCCGTTCCCCGGCCTTTTTTTGCCGACCCCGGCGTCCTGTCGCGGCCGCAGCCGCGCCGGCGTCGCAGTGCGTTGCGCGCTCCCTGTATAATGTCCCGCCTGGAATCCGCGATTCGAAATCAAAGCTGCCTGCGTGCAGCGCATCCATGCGATTTACGCGCGTTACTCAACCGCTCGCAGGAACAATCGCCACCGCTGCTTAGAAGGAGTTGCCATGTCAGCCGTCCCCGATTTTCCCGCCGCCAACGATCCTGACTCCCTGGAGACGCAGGAATGGCTGGACGCGCTCGAGGCGGTACTGGAGCGCGAGGGCGCCGAACGCGCCCATTACCTGCTCGAAAAGCTGATAGACAAGGCGCGCCGCTCGGGCGCCTACCTGCCGTATAAGGCGCAGACGGCGTATATCAACACCATCCCGCCGCACATGGAGGAGCGCTCGCCGGGCGACGCGGCGCTGGAGGACCGCATACGCGCCTATTGCCGCTGGAACGCGATGATCATGGTGGCCAAGGCGAACAAGGCCGCCGGTGAGCTCGGCGGCCATATCGCCAGCTTCGCCTCGGTCGGCACGCTGTTCGGCATCGGCCAGAACCATTTCTGGCATGCGCCCAGCGCCGATCATGGTGGCGATCTGGTCTACTTCCAGGGCCATTCCGCTCCCGGCGTCTATGCGCGCGCCTTGCTCGAAGGGCGGCTCACCCAGGAGCAGCTGGTCAATTTCCGCCGCGACGTGGACGGCAAGGGCGTGACTTCCTACCCGCATCCCTGGATCATGCCGGACTTCTGGCAGTTTCCCACCGTGTCCATGGGCCTCGGTCCAATCCAGGCGATCTACCAGGCACGCTACCTCAAATACCTGCACGCGCGCGGCCTGGCCAACACCGAGAATCGCAAGGTCTGGGCCTTTCTCGGCGACGGCGAGACCGACGAGCCGGAATCGCTGGGCGCCATTTCCATGGCGGCGCGCGAAAAGCTCGACAACCTGGTGTTTATCGTCAACTGCAATTTGCAGCGCCTGGACGGCCCGGTGCGCGGCAACGGCAAAATCATCCAGGAGCTCGAAGGCGATTTCCGCGGCGCCAACTGGAACGTGATCAAGCTGATCTGGGGCTCGTATTGGGACAAGCTGTTGGCGCGCGACAAGGAGGGCATCCTGCTGCGCGTGATGGAGGAGTGCGTCGACGGCGAATATCAGAATTTCAAGGCCAACGACGGCGCCTTCGTGCGCAAATATTTCTTCGGCAAACACCCGAAACTGCTGGAAATGGTGTCGAAGATGAGCGACGCCGATATCTGGCGCCTGAACCGCGGCGGCCACGATCCGCACAAGATCTATGCAGCCTATGCGGCGGCGATGCGACACAAGGGCCAGCCGACCGTGATCCTCGCCAAGACCGTCAAGGGCTTCGGCATGGGCAAGATCGGCGAAGGCAAGATGGCCACCCACCAGCAGAAGAAAATGGACATCGACTCCATCCGCGAGTTTCGCGACCGCTTCAACATCCCGATTCCGGACGAAAAGCTGGAGGAATTGCCGTTCTACGTTCCGCCGGCCGATTCGCCGGAAATGAAATACCTGCACGAGCGCCGCCGAGCCTTGGGTGGCTACCTGCCCAGCCGCCGGCGCAAGGCCGATGCGGTGCCCGAGGTGCCGCCGCTGTCCTCGCTGGACGCCCTGCTCAAACCTAACGAGCGCGAAATTTCCACCACCATGGCGTTCGTGCGCATTCTGACGGCGCTGCTGCGCGACAAGAGCCTGGGAAAGCACATCGTGCCCATCGTTCCCGACGAAGCGCGCACCTTCGGCATGGAGGGTATGTTCCGTCAGCTCGGCATCTACTCCCAGGAAGGGCAGAAATACGTGCCGGTCGACCGCGACCAGGTGACTTACTACCGCGAAGACAAGGCCGGCCAGATCCTGGAAGAGGGCATCAACGAGGCGGGCGCGTTCTGCTCCTGGATCGCCGCCGCCACCTCCTACAGCACCAGCAACGTGGTCAGCGTGCCGTTCTACATCTTCTACTCGATGTTCGGGCTGCAGCGCATCGGCGATCTGGCCTGGGCCGCGGGCGACCAGCGCTGCCGCGGTTTTCTCCTCGGCGGCACCGCCGGGCGCACCACGCTGAACGGCGAGGGCCTGCAGCACGAGGACGGGCATTCGCACGTTCTCTCCTCGGTGATCCCGAACTGCATTTCCTACGATCCGACTTTCGGCTACGAACTGGCGCTGATCATCCACGACGGGCTGAAGCGCATGGTGACCAAGCAGGAAGATGTCTATTACTACATCACCGTGATGAACGAGAACTACACCCACCCGGGCCTGCCCGAGGGCGCCGAGGAGGGGATCATCAAGGGCATGTATCTGTTCAAGCCCGGCGCCAAGCACAAGGCCAAGGCCGGCGCGGACAAGCCGCTCAGGGTGCAGTTGCTCGGTTCGGGCACCATCCTGCGCGAGGTCATCGCCGCAGGCGAATTGCTGGAGCAAGACTGGGGCGTGAGCGCCGATATCTGGAGCTGCACCAGTTTCACCGAGCTGCGCCGCGACGGCCTCGCCTGCGAGCGCTGGAACCTGCTGCATCCCACCGAAGCGCCGCGCGCGTCCTGGGTGGAGCAATGCCTCGCGAAGCACGCCGGTCCGGTAGTGGCCTCGACCGACTATATCAGGACGTTCGCGGATCAGATCCGCCCGTTCATTCCCGCTGGCCGGGCCTATCGGGTTCTCGGCACAGACGGCTTCGGCCGCTCCGACACGCGTGAGAAATTGCGCGAATTCTTCGAAGTGGATCGCCACTGGGTCGCGCTGGCCGCGTTGAAGGCACTGGCGGACCAGGGCGAAATCAAGACATCGGTGGTGGCGGCGGCGATCAAGAAATACGGCATCGATCCGAACAAGCCCAATCCGGTAACCGTGTAAGAAGGAACGCCCCATGTCCACAGTCACGGAAATCAAGGTTCCCGACATTGGCGACTTCAAGGAAGTCGACGTCATCGAGATTCTGGTCAAGCCCGGCGATACCGTGGCCAAGGAGGCTTCCCTGATCACGGTGGAGTCGGACAAAGCGACCATGGAAATCCCCTCACCTGCCGCTGGCGTGGTGAAGGAACTCAGGGTCAAGCTGGGGGACAAGGTTGCGGAAGGCAGCATGATCCTGCTGCTCGAAGCAAGCGCTGACGAAGCACCGGTGCCGCAGCCGCCCGGGACAGCGGAGATTTCTGCGCCGTCAGCGTCCGCGCCCAAGTCCGCCGCACCGAGCACTGCACCAGGCGCGGCGAGTGAGCCCGCGACCGAGCCGCCGGCGGTACCGGTACCCAGGCCGGCGCCGGTGCCGCTGGAGCCGGTTGCCGAAGTGCCCGCGTTCAAGCCGCATGCCAGTCCTTCGGTGCGCAAGTTTGCGCGCGAACTCGGCGCCGACCTGGCCAAGGTGCGCGGGTCCGGACCCAAGGGTCGCATCACCCAGGAAGACGTGCAGGCTTTCGTCAAGGGCGTGCTGACCCAGGCGCCGGCTACGGCACTTGCCGCGGCCGCGCCGGCGGGCGGCGTCCCCTTCAATTTACCGGAGTGGCCGCAGGTCGATTTCGCCAAGTTCGGCCCGGTCGAACTGAAGCCGCTGTCGCGCATCAAGAAGCTCTCCGGGGCCAACCTGCACCGTAACTGGATTTCCATTCCGCACGTCACCCAGTTCGACGAGGCCGACATCACCGAGCTCGAGGCTTTCCGCAAGGACAGCGGCGCTGCGAGCGAGAAGCAGGGCTTCAAGCTCACCATGCTCGCCTTTCTGATCAAGGCCTGCGTCACCGCCCTGCGCCAGTATCCCGAATTCAATGCCTCGCTCGATCCCGCCGGCGAGAATCTGGTGCTGAAAAAGTATTTCCACATCGGCGTGGCGGTCGACACTCCAGACGGGCTGGTGGTGCCGGTGATTCGCGATGCCGACCGCAAGGGCGTCTACGAACTCGCGCGCGAACTGGCGGACGTGTCCAAGCTCGCGCGCGACCGGAAGCTCAAGCCGGGCGACATGCAGGGCGGAACGTTCAGCATTTCCAGCCTCGGCGGCATCGGCGGAACCGCCTTCACGCCTATCATCAACGCCCCCGAAGTCGCCATCCTAGGCGTGTCGAGGTCGGCGATGCGCCCGGTGTGGATGAGCGCAAAAGGCGAGGCCGGCAAGTTTGTGCCGCGGCTGATGCTGCCGCTGTCGCTGTCCTACGATCACCGCGTCATCGACGGCGCCGCCGCCGCGCGCTTCACCTCCTATCTCGCATCGGTGCTGTCGGACATCCGCCGCTCCTTGCTGTGAGCAAGGTTCACGCAGCGCAAACCAACAAACGGAAGCGGGGAATCGCATGAACCACACGGTCGAGATCAAAGTCCCGGACATCGGCGACTTCAAGGATATCGATGTCATCGAGGTCCTGGTAAAACCGGGCGATGCGGTGGAGAAGGAGAATTCTCTGATCACCGTGGAATCCGACAAGGCGACAATGGAAATCCCTTCGCCTGCCGCCGGCGTGGTCAGGGAGTTGAAGCTCAAAGTCGGCGACAAGGTGTCCGAGGGCACGCTGATCCTGCTGCTCGAGACCGCCGAGCCCGCCGCCGCAGCGGCGCCGCCGCAGGCGGCAGCCGCACCTGCGGCTCCCGTGGCCCCGCCCGGCCCCCCCGCGGCAAAGCCGGACAGCGCAGCCGCGGGAACGACGCCGAGCGCCGCACCATCGGGCGGCGCCGACCTGCACGCCGACGTAGTGGTGCTGGGCGCAGGTCCGGGCGGATATACCGCAGCCTTCCGCGCGGCCGACCTGGGCAAGACAGTCGTGTTGATCGAGCGCCACGCGACGCTGGGCGGGGTCTGCCTCAACGTCGGCTGCATCCCGTCCAAAGCGTTGCTGCATGCGGCCAAGGTCGTGACCGAGGCCGAGGAAATGGCGCACGCGGGCATCGCATTCGGCAAACTGAAGCTCGACATCGACAAGCTGCGCGCCTGGAAGGACGCGGTGGTCGGCCGCCTGACCAAGGGGCTCGTATCCCTGGCGAAACAGCGCAAGGTGACGACGCTGCAAGGCGTGGGGAAATTCGAATCGCCCAATCTGATCGCGGTCGAAACCGCTGAAGGCGTAAAGCGGGTCTCCTTCGATGCCTGCATCATCGCCGCAGGCTCGCGCGTGGCCAGGATTCCGGGATTTCCCTACGAGGACGCGCGCCTGATGGATTCCACCGGTGCGCTCGCGCTCGCCGACATTCCGCGGCGCCTGCTGGTGATCGGCGGCGGCATCATCGGCCTGGAGATGGCTTGCGTCTACGACGCGCTCGGCGCCAAGGTCACGGTGGTGGAAATGGCCGAGGGGCTGATCCCGGGCGCGGACCGCGATCTCATCCGCCCGCTGGCCAAGCGCATCGAGAAGCGCTACGAGGCGATCTATCTCAATACCAAGGTGGCGAAGCTCGAACCGAAGGCCGAAGGGCTGCTCGCCACGTTCGAAGGCGAAGTGAAGCCGCAGCAGCAGATGTTCAACCGCGTGCTGATGGCCGTCGGCCGCCGTCCCAACGGTGCCGACATCGGTGCCGAGCGCGCCGGCGTCGCGGTGGACGCGCGCGGCTATATTCCGGTCGACAAGCAGCAGCGCACGAACGTGGCGCACATCTACGCCATCGGCGACGTCTGCGGCGAGCCGATGCTCGCGCACAAGGCCACGCACGAGGCCAAGGTCGCGGCCGAGACCATCGCCGGGCACAAGGTGGCGTTCGACGCGATGACCATACCCTCGGTCGCCTACACCGACCCGGAAGTCGCCTGGATGGGGCTGACCGAAACCGAGGCGAAGAAGCAGGGCATCGCCTACGACAAAGCGAGCTTTCCCTGGGCCGCGAGCGGCAGGGCGCTGTCGATCGGCCGCGACGAGGGCCTGAGCAAGCTGCTCTACGATAAGGGCAGCAAGCGCATACTGGGCGCCGGCATCGTCGGCGTGAACGCGGGAGAGCTGATCGCCGAACTTGTGCTCGCGCTGGAGATGGGCGCCGACGTGGAGGACCTCGCGCTCAGCATCCATCCGCATCCTACGCTGTCGGAGACGCCTTTCTTCGCCGCGGAGATGGCGCTAGGCAGCATCACCGACCTGTACCTGCCGAAGAAACCTTAACCGGATACCGCAATGACCCAGGAAGAATTGAAGCAGGCGGTCGCCCGCGAGGCGATCAAATACGTGGTCGACGACGCCATCGTCGGCGTCGGCACCGGTTCGACGGCGAATTATTTCATCGACGAGCTGGCGAAAATGAAGAACCGGATCGACGGCGCGGTAGCCAGCTCGCAGGCGAGCGCCGAGCGCCTCAAATCCCATGGCATCCGCGTGGTCGACCTGAACAGCGTCAGCGAACTGCCGGTCTATGTCGACGGCGCGGACGAAATCACCGAACACCTGGCCATGATCAAGGGCGGTGGCGGTGCGCTCACGCGCGAAAAAATCGTCGCCGCCGTGGCGCAGAAATTCGTTTGCATCGCCGACGAATCCAAGCTGGTCGGCGTGCTGGGAAAATTCCCCCTACCGGTAGAGGTCATCCCGATGGCACGCTCCCATGTCGGGCGCGAGATGGTCAGGCTAGGCGGCCAGCCCGCCTTGCGCCAGGGTTTCACCACCGACAACGGCAACCTCATCCTCGACGTATACGGCCTCGCCATCCTCAAGCCGCTCGAGCTGGAAGCCGCGCTCAACAACATCGCCGGCGTGGTCAGCAACGGCTTATTTGCCCAACGAGGTGCAGACGTGTTGCTGCTGGGCACGGCGTCGGGCGTGAGGACCATGAGGAGAACATAGCGTTGCGCCACGTTCGTAAAACCGGTGCAGTGCCTGGGTGCGGCAAGCGCAAAGTAACCAATGTGTCACAATTGCATGCTAGCCTGCCTGTCTGATAGGGGTCGCGGAAATGCCTGAACATATTTCGAAGCAATTCGACGCCGAGCTGGAGGCGGTGCGCTCACGCGTGCTGCAGATGGGCGGCCTGGTGGAACAGCAGATTCTCAAAGCCGTGGATGCGCTCACCAGCGGCGACATCGCGGTACTGGACGCGGTGATCGAAGACGATCACCGCGTCAATGCCATGGAAGTCGGACTGGACGAGATCTGCAGCCAAATCATCGCGCGGCGCCAGCCCGCGGCCGGCGATCTGCGCCTGGTGATGGCAGTGATCAAGACCATCACCGACCTCGAGCGCGTCGGCGACGAGGCAGAGAAGATCGCGCGTATGGCCAAGCTGATGCACAGCGCCGGGCAGGTACAGTTGCCGCGGCTGGAACTGAGGCACGTCTCCGGCCTCGCGCTGTCCATGCTGCGCCAGGCGCTCGACGCGTTTGCGCGGCTGGATGTCACCGCCGCCTTGCAGGTGGTGAAACAGGACCGCGGCGTGGACGACGAGTTCCGCTCTATCCTGCGCCAGCTCATCACCTTCATGATGGAGGACCCGCGCACCATCACCCGCTGCCTGGAGATCCTGTTCGTCGCCAAAGCCATCGAGCGCATCGGCGATCATGCCAAGAACATGGCCGAGTACGTGGTCTACATGGTCGAAGGCCGTGACGTGCGCCACACGCGGGAAGAATCGCACATCGAGGGACTGTAGCCGGCGCGCGCCGGCCGGTCCGACCCCCGGGTTCTACTTCTGCGGCGGCACGTATCCGGCTGCGGCGTCGGCGCCACCGCCGAAAAAATGCTTCTCCAGCTGTTCGGCCAGATATTTCCTTGCCGCGCTATCGGCCAGGTTGAGCCGGTTCTCATTGATCAGCATCGTTTGATGCCTGATCCACTGCTGCCAGGCCTCCTTGGACACGTTTTCCCAGAGACGCTTGCCCAGTTCGCCCGGGTAGGGCGGGAAATCCAGGCCTTCGGCCTCGCGGCCGAGTTTGATGCATTTCACCATTCTTGCCATTGCCAAAACTCCTGTCGATGCGTGGCGCCATTTTAGCCTATTCGGACCGGCCTAATCCTTCGGGGCCGGCGCGCGCGTGAGCGTGCCGCTGTGGTAATCCCTGACCGCCTGCTCGATTTCCTCGCGCGTATTCATCACGAACGGGCCGTGCTGCACCACCGGTTCCCCCAGCGGCCTGCCCGCGAGCAGCAGGAACCTTGCGCCCTCGGCGCCGGCGCGTACTTCGACCAGGTCTCCCGCGGCGAGCACGCCCGCGCTGTGCGTGGCCAGGCTGCGCGCCTTGGCTGCGGAGCCGACGCTTGCGCTGCCCTCGAAGACGTAGACGAATGCGTTGTGGCCGCGTGCGACCGGCTGCGTGAACGCGGCGCCCGCGGGCAGTTCCACGTCCAGATAGAGCGGTTCGGTTGCTAGGCCCTGGATCGGCCCGGGGACGCTGCGCCCGTCGGCTTCGAGCGTGCCGGCGACGACCTTGGCGCGGCCGCCGCCGCGCAGCGCCACGACCGGGATTTCGGCGGGGTCGATGTCGCGATAGCCCGCAGGCTTCATTTTCTCGCGCGCCGGCAGGTTGATCCACAGCTGGAAGCCGCGCATGCGCCCCTGCTCCTGCTGCGGCATCTCCGAATGGATGATGCCCCGGCCCGCGCTCATCCATTGCACCGCGCCGCTTTTCAGGTCGCCGCGGTTGCCCAGATGGTCCTCGTGCAGCATGTGGCCGTCGAGCAGGTAGGTGACGGTTTCGAAGCCGCGGTGCGGATGCGCCGGAAAGCCGGCAATGTAATCGTTCGCATCGAATGACGAGAACTCGTCCAGCATCAGGAAGGGGTCCAGGCGCGTATAGGGCGATTGCCCCAGGCTGCGCCGCAGCTTGACGCCGGCGCCGTCGGAGGTCGCCGCCGCTTCGATGATTCTCTGCAGTTCACGCGTGGTGTTTCCGGTATTCATGACGTTCCTCTCGTGCTCCACTATGTTTGGCGTAGCAAAATGACTTTTGTTACGGATTCTTGGACCAGACGGGCCGCGACGGATCGGTGATCCATTCGCTCCACGAGCCGACATAGAGCTTGCCCCCGGGCAAACCGGCGATTTCCAGCGCGAGCAGGTTGTGGCAGGCCGTGACCCCGGATCCGCACATATGGATGACCTCGCCCGGGGGTGCGCCGCGCAGCAAGGATTCGTACTGCGCGCGCAAGGCTTCGGCTTTGAGGAAATTTCCGCGCATATCAAGATTATCCTCGAACGGCGCGTTCACGCTCCCCGGAATATGCCCAGCGACCTTGTCGAGCGGCTCGATGAAGCCTGAAAACCGCTCCTCGGGGCGGGCGTCGATGATCACGCGCTTTTGCCGCAGCGCTTCGAGCATTGCTTTGCTGTCCACCCACATGCTGTCGTCCGGGGCCGGACGAAATTCGGCCGGGCGAACGACGGAAATTTCGGCGCTGAGCGCGCGGCCCTGTTTCTGCCACGCTGGAAATCCGCCGTCGAGCAGCGCTACGGCGTCGTGCCCCAGCCAGCGCAACAGCCACCACAGGCGCACCGCCATGGAGCCGAAGCTGTCGTCGTAGACCACGACCTGCTTGTCGCGCTCCACGCCCCAGAGGCCCAGCTTGCGCGCGAGCGCGCCGGGCTCGGGCAGGGGGTGGCGTCCGCTGGTCGCGGTGACTGCCCCGGACAGGTCCTCGTTCAGATGCGCATAGCGGGCGCCGGGGATGTGGGCCTTCGCGTAAGCCTGGCGCCCGGATTCCGGGCGCGTCAGTGCAAAGCGGCAATCGAATATCACCCAGCGCGGATCGTACAGCTGCTGCGCCAGCTGATCGGGACTGACGAGAGTCGTGAATTTCATGGGCTGTGTTTCAATGGTCACGTCTGCATTTTGCGACAGAAATGACAGCTTGCGGTAGTGTTCCGGCGGACGCAAAATACGGTCCGCTGCGCTCGACCGAAGGCAGCCATGACTACCTCCGGGATATCCTGATCGACCAAATTCCCTTACGCGAGCGCAGCGGCCGGCTTGCCCGGGCCGAATTGTCGGAGCCCGAGATCCGGCGCCTATATACTAACGCACAGCTGGCGCATAATCTGGAGCGCAACTGGAGGAACGCGAAGGAGCGCAAAGCCTGACCGGAGCGGCCTGATCCCGAGTTCCGTCCTTCGTCCGCAATATTACAGCTGTCATACGAGGAGAGCATTTATGCGATCGATCATCGTCCTTGTCGCCGTCGTCGCGCTCGCCGGCTGCGGCGTCGAGACCGCCACCACCGCCGCGACCGTGGCTGCAGCGAAGCAGAAGGAAATCGAGCAAGGCAAGAAAACCATGAACCAGGTGCAGCAGAACCTCGACAAGGCGATGGAGCAGACGCAGCAGAGCACGGAGAGGGCTG
>DATKUQ010000220.1:0-4883 GCA_035530495.1 Burkholderiales bacterium | reverse complement strand
GCCCGCAGCGGCGCGCGCAGGTCGTGGGACACGGTATAGGAAAAGGCTTCCAGTTCGGCGTTGGCCTGCTCCAGCGCCTTGGTGCGCGCCGCTACGCGCTGCTCCAGTTCGGCGTTGAGCTGGCAGATTTCCATTTCGGCTTTCTTGTGCTGCGTGACGTCGTTGGCGACCCAGATGACGCACTGCTCTGCCTCGATTTCGATCGGCTCGGCCCAGAGCTCGCAAACCATCGATTCCCCGGATTTCTTGCATAGTTCCGCTTCGAAACGGCTGAGGCGGCCGTTTCTGAGCAAGGCGTCGACCGCACGCTGGCGCTCGCTGGGGATCTTCCACAAGCCGATCTCGAGGGAGGTGCTGCCGATGACTTCCTCGCGCGTGTAAGCCGTCGCGCTGAGAAAGCCTTCGTTGACCTCGATGTGGCGGCCGTCTGCGAGGGTGCTGATGGCGATGAGCATCGGGCTCGAATGGAATGCCTTGGCGAATTTTTCCTCCGAAGCGCGCAGCGCCTGTTCCGCCGCGATCCGCTGCGATATATCTATAAATACCGCGACGTAATTGATTACCTCGCCGCTAATGTCACGCACCGAACTGATCGACAGCCATTCCGGGAACACGTGCGCGTCCTTGTGCCGGTTCCAGATCTCGCCTGACCAGTATCCTTGCGCGTGGATGGTCGCCCACATGGCCCGGTAGAATTCGCGGTCCTGCCGCCCCGAGCTGAGGATACGCGGATTGCGGCCGAGGACTTCGTCGGTGCGATAGCCGGTGATTTCTGTAAACCGCCGGTTGACACTGAGAATATTGGCGTCGGCGTCGGTAATGACGATCGCTTCCTGGGTGTGATCGAACACCCTCGCGGCGAGACGCAGTTGTGCCTCGCCGCGCTTGCGCTCGGTGATGTCGCGGGCCACGGTCACGATCACCCAGCTTTCGCCCAATTGCTGGGCGCGGCGCCGGATTTCGACCCAGGCTTGCGTGCCGTTCCTGCGCCGGCGCAGAAGCTCGATCGGCTCCGTCGCGCTGCCGGAGATTACGGCATCGTAAATGCGCGCGAGTTCTTCGCGCGGCGTCGACAGCACGCCCTCGGGCCCCAGCTTCAGTATTTCCTCGCGCGTCAGGCCGAGCATGGCGCAGGCGGCGGCGTTGACGTCGATGAAGTGCATGCTGGCGCGGTCGACCAGATAAACGCCGTCCGCGGTGGCGTCCATCGCCGCGCGAAAGCAGTGCAGATCCGCTTCGCCCTTTCTGCGCTCGGTGATGTCCTTGCTGACGCCGCGATAGCCGGTGAAGCGGCCGGAGCCATCGAGCGTCGGCTCTCCGCTGAGTTGCACATAGCGCTCCGGCCCGTCGCGGTAACGGTGGCTAATCTCGAAGTCGCGGAACGGCTGCCTGGCTGCGAGGATTGCATCGAGTGCGGCAAGCCGCGGTTTGTCCCACCCCATCTCGGTCAGTTCGTGCCGCGTCTTGCGGAGAAAAGCGCCCAAATCGGCGCCTTGTTGCTGCAAACTCGGGCTCGAGAAGCGGATAAAGCGCAGATTGGCATCCAGTTCCCAGTACGCGTCGGACGACAGCGCGGTAAGTGCGCGATAGCGTTCTTCGCTCGCGCGCAGGGCCGTCTCCGCCTGCTTACGCTGGAATTCGCGTGCGAAATTGTCCAGCGCGAAACTGATGTCCGTGGCAATTTCCGTCAACAGATTGCGCGCGGATTCGTCGAAGGCGTCGGCTTCGCCGGCATAGAGGTTGAGCGCGCCGACGACGGCGCCCTCGCGGTACAGCGGCAGCGCAGCCGATGCCACCCAGCCGAAGCGCGCGCGGCGCTCGTGCCAGGGCGAGTGGTCCTGCTTATGCTTCGAATCGTGATACCAGACGGGATGGCTTTTGCGAATCGCAGTCCCGGTCGGGCCGTTCCCGAGGGGGCTGTCGGCATCCACGGAGATTTCGATGCCCTGCAAGTACTCTTCGGCACCATGGCCGAAGCACGCGGTGGGCAAGACCATCCGCGTTTCGTGGTCGACAAAGCCTATCCATGCCATTTTCATACCGCCGAATTCAACGGCAGCATGGCAGATTTGCGGAAGCAAATCTTCTTCGCGCTTGCAGCGCACAATGGCCTGGTTGCACTGGCTCAGTGCGGCGTAAAGCTGGGTCAGCCGCTGCACCTGCGCATTGGTTCGGCGCATCGCTTCTCCCCTTAGCGCAACAGCGCGTTGGCCATGAGCCGAGTGCCGGGTCGGCAAAGCAGGCAGAGAAAACTTTTCCGCGGAGATCGGAGCATCAGTCCACCAGCCGGTTCTTGAGCGCGTAGTGGATCAGTTCCGAATTGTTCTTCAGGTGCATCTTTTCCAGCAGGCGCGCGCGGTAGACGCTGACGGTTTTGGCGCTCAGGTGCATTTCGACAGCGATCTGGCTGAGCGTCTTGCCCGACGCGATCAGCTTCATGGTTTCGTATTCGCGATCGGACAGGGCCGTATGCGCGGGGCGGTCCGAGCCGTCGGCGATGGTCCCGGCCAGTTCTTCGGCCACCGCGGGGCTGATGTAGCGCCGGCCGCGTGCCACCTGGCGGATCGCGGTGATTAGCAGCGCCGGCGCGCTTTGCTTGGTGAGATAGCCCGATGCGCCGGCCTTGATTGCGCGCAGCGCATACGTCTCCTCCGGATGCATGCTGAGCATGAGCACGCCGAGCTTGGGCTTTTCCTTTTTCAACTGCTTCAGCGTGTCCAGGCCGTTGCGGTCCGGCATGGTGATGTCGAGCAACACTACGTCGACCGGATGTTCGCGCGCGAATTTGATCGCCTGCGCGCCGTTTTCGGCCTCGGCGCAGACCTGCATGTCCCCGGCCTCGGTGATGATCTGCGCCAGCCCGCGCCGCAGGATGGCGTGGTCGTCGGCGATGAGCACTTGAAGCATTTTCATATCGGCTCGTTGTTGGTGGAATCCTGCTCGTGCGGCGCAAGCAACGACTGCATAGCGCTACCGAAAAGCAGCACCTGATCTTCGTCGGCCGGTTGTTTCGGGACATCGTGCGGCGCTCGCGGCAGGCGCAGCGTTACCACTGTGCCGCTGCGCGTGCGGCGCACGCCCGCCTCGCCGCCTAGGCTGCGCGCGCGCTCCCGGATGCCGAGGATGCCGAACGCCTGGGTTTTCGCCAAATGTTCCTCGGAGATGCCGCGGCCGTTGTCGTGCACCTGCAACACTACGCTGTTGTCGCACGCCTCCAGTTCGACTTCGACCCGGGTTGCGCCGGCGTGCTTGGCGATGTTGGTCAGAGCCTCCTGGAAAGTCCGGAACACTGTGATCGAAACCTCGCTGTCCAGGGTAATCTCCTTGTAGGCACAGGTCACAACGCAGGCCATGTCCATGCGCTTCTCGAACTCGGCGGCTTGCCATTCGATGGCGGCCACGATGCCCAGATCGAGGATGCCCGGACGCAGCTCGGTGGCTATGCGGCGCGTGATTTCCATTGCGCTGTCGAGCAGCCCTTCGGTCGAATGCAATCGGTGTATCGTCTCGGCGGCATCCGGCGCCAGGCCCTTGCCCAGACGCAGCAGCATGATCTTGGCCGCGGTCAGCGTGCCGCCGAGTTCGTCGTGGATCTCGCGCGCGATGCGGCTGCGTTCCTGTTCCTTTACCGTTTCGACGTGCGCCGACAGCCGGCTCAGATCGGCGCGCGAGCGCCGGATCTCGATGTCGGCGGTCTTGTTCTGCGTGATGTTGGAAATGATGCCTTCCCAGCAAATGCATGCGTCGTCGAGCAGGCGCGAGCGCGAGCGCAGGTCCACCCATTTGACTTCGTTGTTGCCGGCGATGCGGATGCGGCCTTCCCAGTTCCAGTTGGTGCGCCGCCGAAACGCGGTGCTCATGGAAGCATTCAGCGAGGGCAGGTCTTCGGGCAGGATGCGGTCGAAAAAAGCCTGCGCGTTCTGCTGCAGGGCCTGCGCAGGTAGATCGAACAATGCCTGGCAGCCGTCGCTTACATAGGTGAACGAAGGCGCCTTGCTGTCGCCGATCTGCAGCCGGAATACCATGCCCGGCATATTCGAGACAATGGCCTTGAAGCGCGCTTCGCTTTCGCGCAGCGCGAGCTGCGCGCGCCGCGACTCCAGCCGGTTCTGCGCCTCGCGCAGGCTGCGCTCCACCGCCGGGGCGAGGCGCGCGAGTTTGTCCTTCATGACATAGTCGTCGGCGCCGGACTTCAACAGCGCCACGGCTTCTTCCTCGCCGATGCGGCCGGACGCCACGATAAAGGGGATATACGCGGACTGAGCGCGCAGCAGTTGCAGCGCTTCGGTGCCGCTGAATCCGGGCAGGTTGTAGTCCGAAATCACTATGTCCCAGGACCGCTGCGCCAGCGCCTCGGTCATCGCGGCCGCGGAATCGACGCGGTACAGCGCCAGTTTGAGTCCGGCCTGGAGCAAGGTCTGCTTCAGCAACTCGGCGTCGTCGGGAGAGTCTTCGACCAGCAGTACGTGCAGCTTCGAATTCAAGGTCGGCCCGTCCCTTTTTCTGCGTCCATGCCCGGCAGGGTGAAATAAAAGGCCGCTCCGGCGCCACGTTGTCCGCGCGTCCAGATGCGTCCGCCGTGCGCGTGTATCGCCCGCTGGGTTTTGGCCAGGCCGATGCCATTGCCTTCGAATTCGCTTTCGCTGTGCAGGCGCTGGAATGCGCGGAACAGCTTGTCGGCGTATTTCTGCTCGAAGCCGGCGCCGTTGTCGCGCACACAAATCGCCGCCGCGCCGTCGCCGTCGGCGCGGCCGAAGAAAATGCGCGCGACCTCCTTCCCGCGGGTGAATTTCCAAGCGTTGCCGATCAGATTCTCCAGCACGAGGCGCAGCAGGGCAGCATCGCCGGTCACAGCGATATCCGGCTCC
Source organism: Burkholderiales bacterium (assembly GCA_035530495.1). Lineage (GTDB taxonomy): Bacteria > Pseudomonadota > Gammaproteobacteria > Burkholderiales > SG8-39 > 2-12-FULL-64-23. The sequence continues at coordinate 15 of DATKUQ010000220.1, read as the reverse complement.
ACCGTGATTTCGGCG
>DATKUQ010000219.1:0-3594 GCA_035530495.1 Burkholderiales bacterium | reverse complement strand
GCAAGGTCAGCGCATTACCGAAATGCCTTCGCGCTTCCTGCTGACGCCCCGCGGACAAGCAAAGGTTGCCCAAGGCGAAATGGGCCAGCACGAAATCCGGCTCCAGGTAAAGCGCGCGTTCGAACGAGCGTTCGGCGGTCTCGATCTGCCCTCGCTCCTGGCAGATCGCTGCATGCAGGTAATAGTGCGCCGAGTTCAGCTTGTCGGCGGCGATCGCCATTTCGCACCACTCGATCGCCTCGGCGAGCCTGCCCTCATCGGCGCAGGCGCGCGCTTTGCGCCAGGGCATTTCGCGCTCATCGTGCCCGCGCGAGTCCGCGTCTTCGGCTTCCTTCGCCTGCTCATCGCCTGTTTCATGCGAGATTTCCGGCGCGAACGCCGATAGGGTCACACTGAAAACCGCAGGCTGCTGCGGCTCAGCAGGCGCCGGCGCTTGTGTCGCCACGGCCTCCTCCTCATGCCGCGGGCCTTGATAACCGAAAGCAACGGTCCGCGACCCGGAAGCCGCGATCCTGCGATACAGGAACGCGCCCGGAAACTCGACGGCGGTGAACGCGGAAAACTGCACGTTCGAGGTTTCAGTTGGGCTGGTGATCAGCCAGCCGCCTTCGACAAGCGAACGGTGCAGCTTGTCGACGACCTTTCTCGCCCTTTCCTGGGCGAAATACATCAACACGTTGCGGCAGAAGATCACATCCATCGCGTTGGTGCTGTTCACCAGCGATGGATAAGCATCTTCGGCGAGATTGAGATAGGAAAAAGTCACCATCCGCCGTATCCGCGGCTGGATCTCCAAGCGTCCGTCCCGTCGTCTGGTGAAATACCGCTCCTTGAGCCAGTCGGGCGTGTCGCGGAAGGACCATGCGCCGTATATCCCCTGTGCCGCCTTGCGCAGGAACTGCGGGTTGATGTCGGTCGCCAGGATAGTCAGGTTCCAGTTTTCGAAATCGGGGATCAGCCGGTCGAACAGCATGGCGATCGAATAGGGCTCCTCGCCGCTGCAGCAGCCGGCGCTCCAGATACGAAGATGCTTCTCGGATTGGGCTCGGGCACGAAGCAGTTCCGGCAGGATCTGGTGTTCGAAAATGTCGAGGCTTTGTTTCTCGCGGAAGAAATAGGTCTCTCCCACCGTCAGATGGCTGGCCAGCCCCTCAATTTGAGTTCGCGACAGCGGCGCGGAAAGCAGCCAATGGATATAGCCCTCCGCCTTCGCATATCCCGATTCGCGCGCTGCAGCGGCGATGCCGCGCTCCAAGTCGCTCCAGCGCGCTCTGGGGAAATGGAGCCCCATCTGCGCTTCGAGGAAATCGCTTAGCCGCGACAGCAGCGAATCGGGCAAGGCGTTCGGCAGTTCGACGGCCATTCGTCAGCCCTTTTCCAGCGCCAGATCCAGGGACTGCTCTTCCTCTGGAGAAAAGAACCGGTTCAGATCGTGGATCAGAACCAGAGCATCGCTCGTCTTGAGCACGCCCTCGATGTGTTGGATGCCTTGAGCGAGATCGCCGGCGCTCACGACGGCGTCAGCCGGGCGCTCGACCACTCCCACTACCGACTCGGCGATGATGGCGAGCCGCCTGGCGCGCGCACGCGCAACAACCAGGCTGTCGGCCGCCACGACCGACCGCTCGGCAAGCCCAAGGCGCCTGCGGATGCTCACGACCGGGACCACCTCGCCCTGAATGTTGATAAGGCCTTCGACGGCATCAGGGGCTCCCGGCAGCGGCGTGATCTCGGCCATGCGCAGGACGCGCTCCACCGCCTCCAGATGCAGCGCGTAGGTTTGCCCGTCAACCGTCAACAGGACCAATCGGATCTGGGATGTCATGTTTTCCACTACGAAGTTCCCCTATCCGTAGCCGGCGGAACGCTGATCGCCGCTGCCACCGCCGGGATGAGCTCGGTGCTCAGATTGTCCTTGACCAGGTAGGCGCGCGCCCCGGCTGCCAAGGCGTGCTGCACATAGGCCTCACCGCCGCGGTAGGACATGACGATTACCTCGATTCCCGGATACAGTTTTTTCAACCGGTCGGTCAGCTCGATGCCGTCGGCGTCAGGCAGGCACTTGTCCATCAGCACTAGCATCGGTCGGTAGGCCTTGCAGGCTTCGAGCGCGCCCTCGCCGTCTCCCACACCCAGAAAATCAAAGTCCGGAAGCGCGTCCTGCAAGACCTCGCATATGGTTCGGCGAAGCAATGCCTGATCCTCGACAACCAGTACGGTCTTCTGGACCCAGTTGTCGGCTTTATCCGTCATCGGCCTTATCCTTGCAAGCCAAGCGTCGCCGCGGCGACTTATACGGCGGGTCTTGGGTAGAGCAACGCCCACATCGCCACAGGCGAATCGAATCGCGACCTGGGTGTCGCCCGCGCAAGAACCACTAGCGGATCTTGGTAATGGCTAGCTGATGCACAGTATTAGGAAGCGGCATCGCCGTCTGTAGGGAAAACATGACAATATGTCCCTATTACGCATAGGGACAAAGTTCGATGGCGGTTGATGTACCCCGGCCCGCTGCGACCGCGCCCGCTACTTGGGCGAGGTCAGGCCGTGCTCGAGCGCGAACTTCACCAGCGAAGGCAGGTCCCTGACGCCGAGCTTCAGCATCAGTCGACTGCGATAGGTTTCTACCGATTTCGGGGATAGGTTGATCATGCGCGCGATCTCGCTGCTGGCGCGGCCTTCGACCACGAGTTGCAGCACTTGACGCTCGCGTACGCTCAAGCTGTCGACCGGACCGCGCACATGCGCGGCGCCGAGGTCGGGCACGGATTCGGCAAGGGCCCGGCTCAGATACCGCCTGCCAGTGTGGACTGCGCGCACCGCGGTGATCACCTCCTCGACCGCCATTTCCTTCAGCAGGTAGCCGCTAGCGCCGGCTTCGAAGGCGCGGTACACATATTCCGCCGTCGCGTGCATGGAAAGCATCACTATCCGTACCGTCGGGCATTTCAGGTGGATCACCCGCGCCGCCTCGATGCCGTTCAGGTCGGGCATGGCGATATCCATGAGTACGACGCAGGGATTAAGCAACACTACCTGCCGTTCAGCTTCGCGTCCGGTGCGAACTTCGCCCACGACCTCGATGTCGCTAGTGGCGTTAAGCAGCGCGCGCAAGCCTTCGCGCACCAGTGCATGGTCATCGGCGAGCAACACCCGGATGGTCATATCGCCGCGCGCTCCACTTCGAGTACGATCCGAGTGCCGGCCCCGGAGGCCGATTCGAGGCGGAATACGACCCCCACCGCCTCAGCGCGCTCGCGCATGATGGTCAGGCCCCAGTGCTGTTTGCCCGGTGGCGCTTCGTTTGGATCAAAGCCGACACCGTCATCCGCGATGTCCAGCATGACTCGCCCAGAAACCTCATGGAGGCCTATTTCCACATTCTTCGCCTGCGCGTGCTTGGCGATATTGTTGAGCGCCTCCTGGCTGATGCGAAACATCGCCGTCTCCACGATGGGTGGCAGACGCGACTGCAGGTCAACACCGCTCAGCTCTGTCGCAATACCGCTGCGCTGGGCAAACTCCACCGCGAGCTGTCGCAGCGCGGCGAGCAATCCATAGTCGTCCAGCACCGGCGGCCTGAGCTCGGCCATC
>DATKUQ010000218.1:0-5290 GCA_035530495.1 Burkholderiales bacterium | reverse complement strand
CTCCATCGTCGAGCTTGACCGAATCGAGGACGGACTTCTTCACGTCCGCAACGTGGATATTCTGGACGGAACGCCTCTGCTCGACATCAAGCCGTATGTGCCGGAGTTTGACAGCCACGCCAGCGTGCGTACCGGCTGGCTTGAGCGGGCCCGGAAAACAGTGGGCAAGCGAAAGTCCGACAATAGGTTCAAATAGCAACGAAGGTCAAAGGGGAACGTCAAAGGGGGAAGTCAAAGGGATCGGAAGGGCAAAGGGGTCCGGGGCAAAGGTGGGCGAGACGATTTGAGGTAAGCGCTGCCACGCGCCGCGGCCGTGTGCGCTAATCGCAGTTCGCGCTACAATCTGCGCTCCCCCGTCGCAGAGGCATCCATGGGCGCCAAACATCCCGACGAATCCGCCGTAGCGCGCAAGGTCGTCAACGCCGCCTGCCCGCACGACTGCCCCGACACCTGCGGCATGCACATCACGGTCGAGGACGGCGTAGCGGTGAAAGTGGAGGGCGCGAAGGACATGCCTTTCACTGACGGCACGCTGTGCACCAAGGTGGCGCGCTATCTGGACCGCACCTACTCCAAGGAGCGCGTGCTCTATCCGCTCAAGCGCGTCGGCGCCAAAGGCGAGGGCAAATTCGAGCGCATCGGCTGGGACGAGGCGCTCGACACCATCGCAGCCAAGTTCAAGCAGATCGCTGCGGTCGAGCCGCAGTCCATCCTGCCGTGCAGCTACGCCGGCACCATGGGACTGGTGCAGTACGCCTCGATGGACCGGCGCTTCTTCCACAAGCTGGGCGCATCCTTGCTCGAGCGCACACTGTGTTCCTCGGCCGGCAAGGTGGGCATGAAAATCACGCTGGGTGCCGGCGTCGGCATGGACCCGGAGCGCTTCGACGAGGCGAAGCTGATCCTGATCTGGGGCTCCAATTCCATCGTCTCGAATTTGCACTTGTGGTCGCGTGTGCAGGAGGCCAAGCGCCGCGGCGCGAAGCTAATCGCGATCGACCCTTACCGCAGCCTGACGGCGGCGAAGTGCGACCAGCACCTGGCGCTTTTGCCGGGCACGGATGCGGCGCTGGCCTTGGGGCTGATGCACGTCATCGTCAATGAGGGGCTGTGCGACGAGGACTACGTCGCCCGCCATACGCTCGGTTTCGAGCAGTTGCGCGAGCGCGTGCAGGACTATCCGCCGGAGAAAGTCGCGGCGATCTGCGGACTGGCGCGAGACGAAATCGTGGCGCTCGCGCGCGAGTATGCCGGCACGCGGCCGGCGGCGATCCGGCTCAATTACGGCATGCAGCGGCATTCCGGCGGCGGCATGGCGGTGCGCGCCGTCACCTGCCTGCCGGCGCTGACCGGACATTGGCGCGACGCGGCGGGGGGCGTGGTGCTCTCGACCGGCGATTGGTACGGCCTGAACCACGCCCTGCTTGAGCGCCCCGACCTGATCCCCAACCGGCCGCGCACCATCAATCAGTCGGCGCTGGGCGATGCGCTCACCGCGGCCGATCCGCCGGTGCGCGCGATCTACGTCTACAACAACAACCCGGTGGCGGTGTGCCCGGATTCGCCCAAGGTGATCGCCGGTTTCAAACGTGAGGACCTGTTCACGGTGGTGCACGAGATTTTTCTCACCGACACCGCCGACTACGCCGATATCGTGCTGCCGGCCACCACTCAGCTCGAACACTACGACGTGCACAAATCCTACGGCCACCTGTACGTGCTTGCCAACAGCCCGGCGGTCGCGCCGCTGGGCGAGGCCAAGCCCAACAGCGAGGTGTTCCGTCTGCTCGCCGCGCGCATGGGCTTCGAGGATGCCTGCTTCAGGGACAGCGACGAGGACATCTGCCGCCAGGCGCTGAAGTCCTCGAACCCGCGCATGGCCGGCATCGAGTGGGAGGCGCTGAAGGCGCAGGGCTGGCAGCGGCTCAGGGTGCCGGCGCGCTTCGCCCCGTTTGCCGAGGGGAATTTTCCCACGCCCTCGGGGAAGTGCGAATTCTGGAGCGAGACGGCGCGGGGCATGGGCATGGATCCGCTGCCCGCGTACACGCCGCCGCGCGAATCGGCGCTGAGCGCGCCGCAGCTGGCAAAGTCCTACCCGCTCGCCTTCATCTCGCCGCCGGCGCGCAATTTTCTCAATTCGTCGTTTGCGAACCTGCCGTTCGCGCTCAAGGAAGCTGGCGAACCGTATCTCGACATCCATCCGGAGGACGCTGCGAAGCGCGGTATCGCGGAGGGCGATGCGGTGCGCATCTACAACCAGCGCGGCGCGTTCGTGGTCAAAGCGCGTGTGTCGGATCGGGTGCGCCGCGGCGTGGTCGCGGCGCTGTCGGTGTGGTGGCGCAAACTCTCGCCCGACGGCCGCAACGCCAACGAGGTCACGTCGCAGGCGCTCGCCGACATGGGCGGCGCGGCGACCTTTTACGATTGCCTGGTCGAGGTCGAGCGCGCCGGCGCAGGCTGAACCGGAGATCCCCCTGTGGCCTGTCGGGGCGCAAACCGTTCGCGCTGCCATGCGGCTGCGTCAGCGCCTGAGAACAATTTACTGAAGAGGATGTTTTGCCATGACCATACTTGGACCACACGGCGCAGTATTCAGGCGCCTGACGCGCATAAACGACGTGTTCGACGCCGATGTCGGCAAAGGCGCGATCCCGGGCGCCGTCGCCCTGATCTCGCGGCGCGGCAAGCTAGTCTATCTCGAAGCGTTCGGGTTTCGCGACCGCGAAAAGAAGCTGCCGATGGCGGCGGATTCGATTTTCCGCATCGCGTCCATGACCAAACCGATGGTGTCGGCGGCCGTCATGATGCTGGCCGAGGAGGGCAGGATACGGCTGGTCAATCCGGTTTCGACCTACCTGGCGGAGTTGAAGGGCCTGCAGGTCGGGGTCGAGGCGCCGGGGCCCGATGGCAAACCGCAGTTGCGCCTGGAGCCGGCGCGGCGCGAGATGTCGGTGCAGGACTTGCTGCGCCACACCTCCGGGCTGACCTACGGGCAGTTCGGCGATTCGCTGGTGAAACAGGCCTATCGCGCGGCGAACGTGTTCGACCCGAACCAGACCACCGCCGAGTTCATCTCCAAGCTGGCGCAGCTGCCGCTGCAGAACCAGCCGGGCGAGGTATGGGATTACAGCATGTCCACCGACGTGCTCGGGCGCCTGGTCGAGGTGATCTCGGGCATCGACCTCGATGCCTTCATCCATGCGCGCATCACCGGGCCCTTGGGCATGCATGACACCGGCTTCATGGTGGCGCAGGAACAGGCGGACCGCATTGCCGAGCCGCAGATCGATCCGGCCACGGGCAAGCGGCCGCCGATGCCGCGCGACCTGACGCTCAGGCCGAACTTTCTTTCGGGCGGCGGCGGCATGGTGTCCACGGCGCCGGACTATTTGCGCTTCGCGCAGATGCTGCTGAACGGCGGCGAACTCGACGGCGTGCGCATCCTTGCGCGCAAGACCGTGGCGCTGATGACCAGCGATCATTTGCCCCCGCAGGTCGGGTTCAGTGCGAGCACGCGCGCCCAGTTCGAGGAGTCATCGCCTACCTCCGAGTTCGGGCAGGGTTTCGGGCTGGGCTTTTGCGTGCGCAAGGAGCCGGGGCGTAGTCCGGTGCCGGGGTCCGTCGGCGACTTCTATTGGTCGGGCGTGCACGGCACCTATTTCTGGGTCGATCCCGAGGAGCAGCTCATCGGCGTGCTGATGCTGTGCGCGCCCGAGCTGCGCCGGCATTATCGGGCGCTGATGCGCCAGCTCGTGTACCAGGCGCTGGAGGACTGAGGCTCGAAATGCAGCCCGCGCCGCGATTTCGAACCGCGGCGGCCGGAGGGTTGCGAAGAAAAGCCGGTGTTATCGCGGAGGCGGCGCGTAGCCGGGGGGCGGGGGAGGAGGCGTATAGGCAGCCGGCGGCGGGCTGTACGAGCGTGCCGGGCTCGACGACATTTGTCCGGATACCGGAACGCGATCGCCCTTGGCGTACATGCATTGAATGTAGGCGTTGTCGTAGCTGCGCTGCGCGGCATAGCCGGAGGCCTGGCCGGAGCTCGCGCCGATGGCGCTGCCTGCGAGCAAACCCATCCCCGCGCCGGCGCCCGCGTTCTCATGTCCTCCCATGGCCGCGCCCGCCAGCGCGCCGATTCCGGCGCCGATGGCAGCGCTTGTCACGCCTTTGGCGACGGCCGCGTCGTTGGCGCTCGCGCCGCCGATCTGGTTGAGCGCGTATTGCCTGCAAACGGCATCGTCGACGCGGAATTGATCGAAACTCTTGCCCGTACCGGGCAGCGCCATGACGCTGGGGCCGGTCGGGATGGTGGTGCAGGCGCCGAGCAGTAGCAGCCCTGCAAGGGGTGAAAGACGCAATAGTTTGTTCATCATCGACTACTCCGGGTGATTAGCGGGGCGGCTGCGCCGGCACGCGTTGCCAGCCGGCCGGACAGGCGCTTACATAGGGGTAATAGCTTTGCGAGGCCGCGCAGTAGTACCAGTACGCCGGAGCCGGCGCCGCCTGGGCTGCGCCCTGCTCGATGTAGACCGGCGGCGCGGATTGCACCACGACCGGAGGATAGGAATACGCGGGATACGGATTGTCGTAAGGCGCGTAATAGTCGGGCGCGAAAAGCGGCGCGCCGAGAGTAAGGCCAAAACGCACATGTCCGTGCTCACGGCGGTCATGGTCATGGCCGTAGCCACGATCGTCGCCATGATCGTAGCGATGACCGTCGCCGCGATCATGGCCATGAACGTCGCCGCGACCGTAATCATGGCCGTCACGATCGGCCATCGCGGTGCCGCTCGCCAACGCTGCGAACAGAACCAGAATCGAAATCCCTATCGGCTTGAGCAAGGTTTTCATAATTTGCTGCCCTCTCGATTAGTACGGGCTCAGCTTAGCAAGTTCCCGCAGCGAAGGCGGTAAGCAATTGTTTCAGTTTGTAAGCCCGGAGCGCACAAGGACGCGGGCGGACCGACCCGATGCGCCGCCCAGTGTGCGCTGTTGCAGCCGCGTTTCGCGTCAGTGGCCTGCGAGTTCCTTGCGCACAATCGCCGCGCCTGCCGTCAGTGCCTTGAGCTTGCCGCGCGCGACCTCGCGCGCCAGCGGCACCATGCCGCAGTTGGTGCAGGGATAGAGCTTATCCGGCGCCACGTATTTCAGCGCCGCGCGCACGATCTGCGCCACCTGCTCCGGCGTCTCGACTTCCTCGCTCGCGACATCGATCGCGCCGACCATGATGTCCTTGCCGCGCAGCAGTTCGATCAGCTCCAGCGGTACCCTGGAGTTGGCGCATTCCAGCGAT
>DATKUQ010000217.1:0-4207 GCA_035530495.1 Burkholderiales bacterium | reverse complement strand
GCCGCGCCGGCGTCATGCGCTTCGGTGAGGGCATGCGCGACGGCGTGATAGTCGATGAGCAGTTGCGTGCCTTCGCCCAAGCCCTCGGCGACCGCTTCGAACACGGTCAAGGCGGGCTGAAATATAGGTTCCTGGGCCACGCTCGCCAGCTTCAACTTGGGCGCCCGCCATAGCTTGCCATCGTCCGCGGCGCTTGCCCCCTCGACGAGCCTGAGCAGGCTCGATTTGCCGGTACCGTTGCGGCCGATCAGGCCAATGCGCTCGCCCGGTTCGATCACCAGATCGACCTGATCGAGCAAGGGCACGTGGCCGTAAGCCAGCGAAACTTGGGAAAGCTGTAGCAGGGGCATGAATAGCCTGAAGCGGAGACGAGAACCTGCCCCAAGGATACCGCATCGCGGGACGTTTCCCGCAGTTTGTAGCCGCTAAACGGTGAATTTCACCGAACGTATCTCGGTAATCGGAAGCATGGCGATATCACGCAGCTTCTCGTAGCGCTCGCAGCTCAAGTCGACCATCGCGCCCAGCTGCGAGTAGGACGAGGCGACAAAATGCTCCTGGCCGTCAGCACCTTTGCGCGTGATGCCGAATTCGACCGTAGCGCGCTTTTGGTGTGCCAACTTGCTCAACAGGTTCTTGGTCGCCCAGATGGTGCCAAAGCGTGCAAATTCGCTGAGGCGGGAAGCGTGGTTGATAGTGTCGCCTAGCACGGCGAATTCGACGCTGGTCGCGGTCTGGAACGTGCCCAGCCATTCCTGGCCCTCGTGCAATCCGGTGTTCAGATAAAGCTCGTTGAGCCAGTTCTTGCGCAGCTGCCATTTTTTGCTGATCTTCCTGACTTCCAGTTTCAGTTCCTGCGCGCACGCGAGCGCATTGAAAATATAGTCGCTGTCTGGCTGCGGGAAGAAATAATAGACCATGCCGTCGCCCACATGCTTGCCGTAGGTGCCGTAATACTTCCTGAAGATCGGCCCCATCGTAGTCCAGATCTCGTTGATCAGTTCGAAATACTCCTCCGGCGGCAGTTCAGAGCAGATTTTGACCGAGTTCTGCAGATCGGCGACCATTACCGCCAGCGGAGTCAGTACCGGCAGGCGTTTTCGCATCAGGTCGCGGATTACCTTGTCCCGTTGGCTGAGAAATTCGAGCAGCGTCGCGTTGTACTGCTGCGCCGGGATATAGACCACAAAAATCCCTTCGCGGAAGAACGAGGCGAAAACGCGCCAGTTTTCCGGACGGCCGGCCCCGTCGATCAGGTCGACCGAAAAATCGAGAATGGGCTTTCTTTCGGATGTGGCCACCGATTCCTCATACAACTGCTCCGCCAGCGCCAGCGCCTCGCGGTCCAGACCGCGCAATAGCCCGAACACGCCGCTTTTCGCCAAGCGATTCTTGGCCAGAGCGAGGTGCACGCGCAGCAGTTCGGTGCCGAAATAACTCGCCTTTCCGGAAACGGACTGAAACAGCAGCAGGAACAGGTTGCGCGCCTCGCTTTGCGCCGGAAGAGCGTCCAGGCCGGAGAGAATGCGCGTATGCGCCTCATCGTTGTACCAGGTCAACTCGAAATTGTAGTTGACCATGTAGGCCGGATAGTGGACATCCTCCAGCGTAACGCGCACGCCGCGGCGCTTGTCCTCCGTCACATCCTGTGCGGCTGCCGCTGGCGGACTAGCGGGCGCGGGAATTAGCTGTGCGGCAGCCGCCTGCTCGGAACGCGCTGGCACTTGAGCGTACCCGATGCGTGCGACGACCTCGGCCATAGTCAGACCTTCCCTTTTCAATCGTTGGACTTCTTCTATTCGATCTATCGCCTCCTCGGGAAAATACCCCAGCATTTTCGCATCGCCCTCTTCCGGCTGGGGCTGCTTGAGGACGGGCTTGGACAGTATTCCTACCTTAATGTAATTATTTAGAGTAGCCCGAGAAATGCCTGTTTTTTCTATAATCTCTTTGCTAGATATCATTCTGATTAAGACGCATACCCAAAATGGGATTTGTGTCTTTCCTTTATATTTATACTGTACAGGACAGTAACTTAGACAGTAGTATAAATTTTGTCAAGAAATATTTAGACAGTCTAAATCACATCGCGGGCTTGTCTTTCGCACGCATGCCGTCACCATGCAGTGGCCACGCCGGCCGTGGCGCACATCGTTGGCGCTTGCCTCGCAGCGCTGAGAAGCGCAAGTCAGCGCCGACTGCCGCGCGTTTGCCCGGGCCGGCGCTATGACGGATGTCAAACGTTTCCAGGCCGCGTGGCGCTAATCTGATTTACACCGTTTTCTTACGCGAGCAGCCATGGCGACCCTATCCAGATTACGCGCCCTGCCCCAGATCCGGCCATGGAGCGCGCCCATCGATGCTCATCTTCCCTGCCAGGCGTACCCAGCCGGGAGCATCCACGGATGAGCGCCGCCACGCCCTTGCCGTTGGAACAACTTGCACACCGCTGCGATGTGCGGCAATTCAAATTTGCCAGCACCGACGAACTCGAGGATATCGCCACCATTCCCGGCCAGGAACGCGCCAGCGAAGCGATCGAGCTGGCAGTCGGAATCGAACGCGACGGCTATAACCTGTTCGTCATGGGCCCGGCAGGCTGCGGCCGGCACACGCTGGTGCGCCAGCGCATCCAGGCACGGGCCGAAGGCGCGCCGCGGCCCTCCGACTGGGTCTACGTCAACAACTTCGACCAACCCCACCGCCCCATCGCCATCGAACTGCCCAGCGGCCGCGGCGCAGGCCTGAACAAGGACATGCAGCGGCTGGTCGAGGAATTGCGCAGCAATATCCCGTCGGTATTCGAGGGCGACGAATACCGCTCCAAGGTCGACAGCATCGACGCCGAATTCAAGGAGCGCCACGAAAAGGCGTTTTCGGCCCTCGGCGACGAATCGATGGCTCAGGGCGTAGCCCTGCTGCGCACGCCGGCCGGGTTCTCCTTCGCGCCGGTCAAGGACGGCGAAGTGGTCGGCGCGGAGGAATTTGCGAAGTTACCCTCGACGGAACAAGAACGCGTCAAGAACGCGATCGAGGCATTGCAGACCAAGCTCGAGCGGCTCATTCGCGACACCATGCGCTGGCGCAAGGAGCGCCTGGAGCGCATAAGGGAGCTGAACCGGGAGATGACCCTGTATGCGGTCGGTCACGTGGTGGATGAGCTGAAACAGCGCTACGCTGCTTGGCCGCGGGTAGTGGAATACCTCGATGCGGTGCAGCGCGACGTAATAGAGAACGCGGACGATTTTCGCAAGCCGGACGAAGAGCCTTCGCCGATCGCGCGCCTGGTGCAGCAGGAAGAGCCTTCGCTGCGGCGCTACCAGGTCAACGTGGTCGTGGATAACGGCACGCCGGACGGCTTGCCGGTGGTCTACGCCGACCACCCGACGCTGCAGAATCTGGTTGGCCGCATCGATCATATCTCGCGCCTGGGAACGCTGGTGACGGACTTCGGCCTGATCAAGCCCGGCGCATTGCACCGTGCCAACGGCGGCTATTTGCTGGTAGACGCGGTAAGGCTGCTGACCCAGCCGTTCGCCTGGGAAGGATTGAAACGCGCGCTATTGCGTCACCAAATTCGCATAGAGTCCCCGGGCGAAGCCTACGGACTGGTGAGCACGCTGTCGCTCGAGCCCGAGCCGATCCCGCTCAAAGTGAAGGTGGTGCTCGTCGGCGAACGGCTGTTGTTTTATCTGTTGCAGGCCTACGACCCGGATTTCAGCAAGCTGTTTCGGGTGGCGGCGGACTTCGAGGAGCACGTGGAGCGCACCCCGGAAACCAGCCTGCTGTTCGCACGCTTCATCGCCACGCGGGCGCGTGCCGACAAGCTATTGCCGCTGGCGCGCGATGCGGTCGCGCGCGCGCTCGATTTCGGCTCGCGCGCCGCGGGCGACACGCGCAAGATCACAGCCAATGTCGAGAGCATGGTCGAGCTGCTGCACGAAGCCGACCACAGGGCGCGCCACGCAGGCGGCGCGACCATCGGGGCTGCCGACGTTCAAGGGGCGATCGATGCCCAGCGCCGCCGCGCCGGCCGCCTGCGCGCCGAAGTGCAGGAAGCGATCCTGCGCGGCAAGGTCCTTATCGACACCAGCGGCGCGGCCGTCGGCCAGGTGAACGGACTATCGGTATTCGATTTGGGCGATTTCGCCTTTGGCGAGCCGGTGCGCATCACCGCCACCACCCGCCTGGGCGAAGGCCAGGTGAT
>DATKUQ010000216.1:0-8876 GCA_035530495.1 Burkholderiales bacterium | reverse complement strand
GTGCTGCTCGCGCTAGGCACGCTCATCGCGGCGGCCGCTTTCATCGTGTCTGGCTGGACCGGAGGATTTCTGGGTCTGGCACTGTGCCTGATGGTGGGCGGAGCCGGCGCAAGCGTGCAGCATCCGCTGGCCTCGGCGCTGACTTCGCGCGCTTTCGAGGGCGCGCAGTCACGGGCCGCACTCGGCACTTACAACTTCTTCGGTGACATCGGCAAAGTGCTACTGCCGGCGCTGTGCGCGGCGCTGCTCGCCGTGTTCGACTGGCATGCGGTGACCCCGCTGATGGGCGCGCTCGGCCTGATCGCGGCGCTTGCCATCTGGTTTGGCGTGCCGCGCGAGCTACCGCAGGCGGTCTCGGCCGCGAATGCGCCGCCCGCGCCGGCGGCGGCTGGGACCGCGACCAACGCCGCGCCGGGCACCGAAAGGAGCGCGCTAAGCGCGCTGGCCAACCAGGGCTTCATCTCACTGGCGGCGGTCGGCGTCATCGACAGTGCCACGCGCATGGGATTTCTTACGCTATTGCCCTTCGTGCTGATCGCGAAAGGCGCCTCGGTCACGCAGGTCGGCTTCGCGCTGAGCCTCACCTTCGCCGGCGGCGCGGCAGGAAAATTCGTTTGCGGGCTGATCGCGGCGCGCGTAGGCGTGCTGCGCACCACCATCCTCACCGAGATCGCCACTGCCGCCGGCATCGTCGCGCTGCTGCCGCTATCGCTGGAATCTTCGATGCTGCTGCTGCCGGCGGTCGGCATCGCGCTCAATGGCACCTCGTCGGTGCTCTACGGTACGGTCGCCGAACTCGTACCCGGTGAGCAGCGGGCACGCGCTTTCGGGGTCTTCTACACGCTCACCATCGGCGCCGGCGCCCTATCGCCCTTGCTGTACGGGCTGCTCGGCGACGCGATCGGCGTACCGCGCACCTTCGGCGTCATCGCCGCGCTGGTGCTGCTGGTGCTGCCGCTGACGCTGGGACTGCGCCCCGCGTTGCGCGCTGCGGACTGATTGATACAGCGCATGCAGCCGGCCGCGAACAGCTCTGATGTCATCCTGATAGGCGGCGGCCACAACGGCCTCGTCTGCGCCTGCTATCTGGCCCGCGCCGGACTTTCGGTCAGGGTGCTCGAGCGCCGCGCCGTCGTCGGCGGCGCCGCCGTAACCGAAGCGTTCCATCCGGGATTCCGCAACTCCACGGCTGCGTACACCGTCGGCCTGCTGCATCCGAAGGTCATCGCCGAGCTCGATCTCGCACGCCATGGACTGAAAATCGTCGAAAGGCCGATCGCGAATTTCCTGCCGCTGTCGGCGCAGCCCGGCGCCTATCTCAAGGTCGGAGGCGGGCTCGCCGCGACGCAAGCCGAGGTCGCGCGCTATTCGCCGCGCGATGCCGAGCGCCTGCCCGCCTACTACGCCATGCTGGACGAGGCGGCGCAGGTGCTGCGCGGGCTGTCGCTGGAAACGCCGCCGAATGCCGGCGGCGGCCTGGCCGAGCTTGTTCCCGCGCTCAAAGCCATGCGCAGCGTGAACCGGCTGTCGCTGCCGGCCAAGCGCAATCTGCTCGCGCTGTTCGCAAACAGCGCGGGCGATCTGCTCGATGCATGGTTCGAGTCGGCGCCGCTCAAGGCCGCGTTCGGCTTCGATGCCGTGGTCGGAAACTTCGCCAGTCCGTACGCGCCGGGCTCGGCCTACGTGCTGCTGCATCATGTTTTCGGCGAGGTGAACGGCAAAGCGGGGCAGTGGGGCCACGCCATCGGCGGCATGGGCGCGATCAGCGAGGCGATCGCCGCAGAGGCGCGCCTGCGCGGCGTCACCATCGACTGCGATGCCGAAGTGGCGCAACTGCTGGTCAGGAACGGGCGCGCGATCGGTGTAGTCCTGCACGACGGGCGCGAAATCACGGGGCGCGCAGTCGCTGCCAACGTCAATCCGAAACTGCTGTTTCTCGATCTGATCGAGCCGCGGCACGTCGAGCCGGATTTTCTCGATCGCATGAAAGCCTACCGCTGCGCATCCGGGACGCTGCGCATGAACGTGGCCTTGTCCGCGTTGCCGGATTTCGCCTGCCTGCCCGAAGCCGGAATACACCATCAATCGGGAATCATCATGGCGCCGTCGCTCGCCTACATGGAGAAGGCCTGGTTCGATGCGCGCAATGGCGACATGGCCGGGCAGCCCATCGTCGAAATGCTAATCCCGAGCACGGTGGACGACACGCTCGCGCCGAGAGGAGCGCACGTGGCGAGCCTGTTCTGCCAGCACTTCAACCCGGTGCCCGCGAACGGCAAGAGCTGGGATGCGCTGCGCGAGGCTGCGGCGGACCGGGTGATCGACACCGTGACGAGGTTCGCGCCGAATTTCCGCGCCGCCGTGCTCGGGCGCATGACACTGACGCCGCTCGACCTGGAACGCCGCTTCGGCCTCACCGGCGGCGATATTTTTCACGGCGCGCTCTCGCTCGACCAGCTGTTCAGCGCGCGGCCGGTGCTGGGAAACGCGAATTACCGCATGCCGCTGGCCGGACTATATCTATGCGGTTCGGGCGCACACCCGGGCGGCGGCGTGACCGGCTTGCCCGGTCGCAATGCGGCGCGCGAAATCGCCCGCGACTTCAGGCGCGGCCGCTTGCGCTGACGGGCTTGCTGCGAGACCCCGGGTGAAAAATTCGAAATCGCCCGGCTAGCGCTTCAACACCAGGCCGATCATCAGCATGCCGAGGAGCGTCATCAGCACCGAACCGATGACGTGGACAGCAATGATGGCTGCCGTCCACCCATATTGCTCGTGCGAAATCAGCGTGGCGGTCTCCGCGGAAAACGTGGAAAACGTCGTCAGCCCGCCGAGAAATCCGGTCATCAAAAACAGCCGCATTTCCGGCGGCAAGCCTTCGAAATGGCCAAATAAACCCATCGCCAGGCCCATCAGCCACCCGCCGAGAAGGTTGGCTGCGAGCGTGCCCAGCGGCAGCGTGGGAAAGAACGGATTTAACAGCATCCCCAGCCACCAGCGCAGCCAGGCGCCGGCGGCGGCGCCGCCGCCCACTGCGATGAATCCGGAAAAAGACACGCGTACCCCCTCCTACTGATAAGCCATTTGCCCGGAGCCTATTTCGCCTGCGGCTCGCCCCAGCGCGCGGCGGCCTGATCGTCGGAGGTGCGCGCCTCGACCCAGCGCGTGCCCTGCGCGGTCTGCTCTCTCTTCCAGAACGGCGCCTGGGTCTTGAGGTAGTCCATGATGAACTCGCAGGCGGCGAAGGCCGCGCCGCGATGCGCGCCGGTCACAGCCACCATCACGATCTGGTCCAGCGGCTTCAGTTCGCCGACGCGGTGGATCACCAGCGCATCGATGATGTCCCAGCGTGCCTTTGCCTGCTCGACGATGCCCGCGAGCGCCTTTTCGGTCATGCCGGGATAGTGTTCCAGTGTCATGCCGGCGACCGCGTCGCCGTCGTTCGCATCGCGCACCAGGCCGATGAAGCTGGCGATGGCGCCTATGCCGGGATCGGCGCGGCGAAACGCGGCGATTTCCGCGCCGCTGTCGAAATCCTCGCGCTGCACCCGCACCGCCATCTCACCCTCCCGTTACGGGCGGAAAGAATGCGATTTCGTCGCCCGCCTTCACCGGCGTGTCCTCGCGCGCTATGTCCTGGTTGACCGATACGCGTATCGCCTTGCCCGAGCCCAAGGCCGCCGCAGAGGCGCCGCCGCGCGCGACCAGCTGCGCGCGCAGGCTTTTCACGTCGCCTACGGCCGCAGGCAGGTCGAACATCTCCTGGGCCAGGCCCATGTCCTCGCGCAGTCTGGCAAAGTAGAGAATTCTGACGTTCATTGGTACAACTCCGAAAAAGGAAGGAATTTCACCAGCTCGCCGCGCCGGATCGGATGTTTTGCCGGATTGTCGATGAAGCCGTCGCCCCAGACCGCCGAGGTCAGCACCGCGGAGCTTTGGTTCGGGAACAGGTCCAGCCCGCCGGCCGCATTCAATTTTACGCGCAGAAATTCGCGCCGGGCATCCGGCTTGGCCCAGTCGAAATCGGCGCGCAGCGCGTAATGCAGCGGCTCCACCCTGGCGACGCCCTGGCAGCGCAGAATGAAGGGGCGCACGAATATGAGGAAGGTGACGAAACTCGACACCGGGTTTCCGGGCAGACCGATGAAATGCGCCTTGTGCCCACCGCCTGCATCGACTTCGCCGAAAGCGAGCGGCTTGCCCGGCTTGACTGCGATTTTCCACATGCTGAGCCGGCCCTCGGCTTCGACCGCTGGTTTGATATGGTCTTCCTCGCCCACCGATACGCCGCCCGAGGTAACGATGAGGTCGTTGTCCGCAGCGGCCTCGCGCAGCACCGCGCGCGTCGCGTCGAGCCGGTCGGGCACGATGCCGTAGTCGCTGACCTCGCAGCCGAACCGTTGCAGCAGGCCGTTCAGGGTAAAGCGGTTGGAGTTGTAGATGCGGCCCGGCGGCAAAGGATCGCCCGGCATCACCAGTTCGTCGCCGGTAAAGAACACCGCGACTTTCAGCCGACGATACAGCGGCAGCGCCGCAATTCCGACCGAGGCGGCAAGTCCGGTATCCTGCGGCCGCAGCTTCGTCCCGACGGCAAGGATTTCGCTGCCGACGCGGATGTCTTCGCCTACCCGGCGCACCCATTCGCCCGGCTCGGGCCGGTGCTTGACGATGACCGCGTCGCCGTCCTGCGCGCACTGCTCCTGCATCACCACCGCATCGGCGCCGGGCGGAATCGGCGCCCCGGTGAAAATGCGCGCCGCCGTTCCGCGGGCCAGCGGCTGCGGCATGCTGCCCGCGGGTACGCGCTGCGACACCGGCAGGCGCGCCTCGCCCGAGCTGCAATCCGCCGCATAGACCGCGTAACCGTCCATGGAGGTATTGTCCAGCGACGGCACGTTGAGCGTGGCGTGTTGCGCCTGCGCCAGCACCCGCCCGCTGGCGGCGAGCGTCGGCAGCTGTTCCGTGCCCGCGACCGGCACTGCGCCCGCAAGCAGGAAGGAGAGCGCCTCGTCGACGGAAAGCATCCCTTGGTTCATCGATTCAACTCCAGCGTGTCGAGCACAAATGCGGCAATGGTATCGTAGTCCTCGAGGCCGAACTGCGGCAAAGGCGATTGAATCGGCGTGTCCGTCGCCAGAGCCACGATATGCTCGTCCTGCGGATACAGCGGCGGTTTCCCGTTGGCCGCACGGTAGATCTCGAGTTTGGGCAAGGGATAGTACTTGTAACCCTCGATCAAGAGCAAGTCGCAGGGCGACATGCGCGCGATTTGCTGCTCCAGCGTCGCTTCCGGTTCGCCGCGTGCCTCGTGCATCAGGGCCCAGCGTTGCACCGAGGTGACCAGCACCTCGCTGCAGCCGGCCACGCGATGGCGAAAGGAATCCTTGCCCGGCTGATCGACGTCGAAGCGGTCGTGCGCATGCTTGATCAGCGATACCTTGAGGCCGGCGCGCACGAAGCGCGGGATCACTTGCTCGATCAGGGTAGTCTTGCCGCTGCCGGACCAGCCGGCAAATCCGAAAACCTTCATCTGCTTCTGGCGCTCTGCCCGGGCGGGGAGCCGTAACGGTGGAACCGTTAATTTTAGCAGTATTCCACTGCCAGACCGGGCGCATGCGCCAGCTGAACCGGCGACAGACTCGCGGTCGCCTTCCGGCAGCCGGGGGTGCAAAGGGCGTGCACCACCCGCTCTTCCGGCCAAGCCTCAGGCGAGCGGCACCAGCTTTCCGTCCTGCAGATGGAAACGCCGCACCCCCGGCAGGTCGATGATTTCCTGGTCGTGACAGGCGACGATTACGGTGCGCCGCTCCTCGACCAACTGCGCGAGCAGCGCGAGCGTCTGCGCGCGTCCCTCGCGGTCGAGGTTGCTGGTCGGCTCGTCGAGCAGCAGCAGCTCGGGCTCGAGCGCGCGGGCGCGCGCGAGCGCCGCGCGCTGCTTCTCGCCGCCGGAAAGCTTCGCCGGGGGAGTATTGCACCGCTCGGTCAGCCCTGCCCAGGCGATCGCCTCCTCGACCCGCCGCGCGCGCTCGCCGGCCGGAACGCCGCGGCGCTTGAGTCCGTACTCGAGGTTGTGGCGCAGGCTGGTATGGAACAGGTAGGGATGCTGGTGCACGTAGACGATCGCGCGCCGCAGGCGCTCCGGGTAGAGCGCGAAGCTCGTCGGAGCGCCGCGGAATTCCAGGCTGCCGCTGGCGTCCCGGTCGAGCCCGGCGAGGATCCGCATCAGCGTGGTCTTGCCCGACCCGTTCGGTCCGACCAGTACGTAGGTGCGGCCCGCCTCGATGGCGAGGTTCCCGATCGCGAACAGCAGGCGCTGCCCGTATGCCTTGCGCACCCCCCGCAGCACGAGCAGCGGCGCACTCATTTCAGCCCTCCCTCGCCCTGCAGGACGGCAAGCGCGATGTTGACCCCGAGCGCGACCACCATCAGCACGAAACCGAGCGCGATGCCCTGCGCGAAGTCGCCCTTCGTCGTTTCGAGCGCGATCGCGGTCGGGATGTTGCGCGTCAGGCCGGCGATATTGCCGCCGACCATGATCGCGCAGCCGACCTCTGAGATCGCGCGTCCGAATCCGTTCACCACCGCCGCGAGAATGCCGAAGCGCACTTCCCACAGCGTGGTGAGCGAGGCCGCGAATCGGCTGGCGCCGAGGCAGCGCGCGGTTTCGTACACGCGCGGGTCCGCGCCCTGAACCGCCGAAAGGGTAAATACCACCAGGATCGGGAAGGCGATCACCATGTAGCCGAGCATGATCGCCCACGGCGTGAACAGCAGCTCGAACGAGCCGAACGGGCCGCGGCGCGAGAGCAGCAGGTAGATCGCCAGACCGATCACCACGGTCGGAAACGAAAGCAGCGCCTGCACCAGCACCACCGCGGCGCGCTGGCCGGAAAAGCGCTTTTTCGCCAGCAGGAAACCGAGGGAAATGGACGGCGCGGCGACCAGCCCGATCGCCGCGACCGAGACCCAGAGCGACAGCCAGATGCTCTGCCACAGCGCCGGGTCGCCGCTGAAGAGAAGAGCGAAGGCCTGCCGCGTCGGCTCCAGGAGATCCAAGTAACGAAGCCTACTGCGGCGGGTGGCCGTAGTCCGGGTGGAAGAGCTGGGAGCCCTTGAAGCGGTAGTCGCCGATCGCCTTCTGCCCCTTGGGCGAGGTCATCCACTTGATGAAGGTCATCGCGCCTTCGTAATTGATGTTCGGGTAGCGCTTCGGATTGACCGCGATCACGCCGTAGGGGTTGAGCAGCTTCTTGTCGCCCTGCACCAGGATATCGAGCCCGGTCTTGGCGGCGTAGGTGGTGTACGTCGCGCGGTCGGACAGCGTGTAGGCGCCCTTCTCGCCGGCGACCGTCAGGGTCGCGCCCATGCCCTGGCCGACGGCGACGTAGTGCGGCCCTCCGGGCTTGATGCCGATTTCCTTCCAGTACGCGAGCTCTTTCTTGTTGGTACCCGAATCGTCGCCCCGCGAAACGAAGGTCGCGCCCGAGGCGTGGATCTTCTTCAGCGCCGCGAGCGGATCGTGCATGCCTTTGACCCCGGCCGGGTCGGAGGCGGGCCCGACGATCACGAAGTCGTTGTACATCACATCGCGCCGGTTGACGCCGTAGCCGGCGGCGACGAACTTGTCCTCGGCCGGGCGGGCGTGCACCAGCACCACGTCGACGTCGCCGTTCTGCCCCAGCTTGAGCGCGGCACCGGTGCCGACCGCGGTGTAGTGGATTTTGCATTTGCAGTCGGCCTCGAACTTCGGCAGCAGGTACTGCAGCAGGCCGGAGTTGTCGGTGCTGGTGGTGGTCGCCATCTTGAGATCCCGCGCCGTCGCCGGGTTGATCGTGCCCAGCGTCAGAGCACCGAGCGCGAAAATTAATGCAAAACTTCTTTTCATGGACAAGCTCCCTGAGCCAATATTGTCGTTGTGGCCAAAAACCTTAAAATCCGGGGCAAGGCAGAATTTTCCCCGACTTTCTGGTAGCGTGTGCGGATACTATTCGATTACTGGCTACATCCATATATGAACTGGACTGCATAATGATTCGGGTCAAACTACAGTACGAATGGCAACTTCAGCCCGGCGGCGGCCAGGCGCTCGAGCCGATTCTGTTTCGCGTGCTATATGCCATCCACGCGACCGGCTCGCTCGCCGGCGCGGCGCGGACGACGCAGCTGTCATACCGGCATGTATGGGGTCTGATGGGCAAATGGGAGCGCATGTTCGGCAAACCCCTGGTAAAGCTGAGCCGCGGCCGCGGTGCGGACCTTACGGACTTCGGCCAGAAACTGCTGTGGGCCGAACAACTGGTGCAGGCGCGCCTGGCACCCGAACTGGAGAGTGTCGGCCACGAAATCGAGCGCGTGCTGTCGCGCGTCACCGACGTCAACGCAACGCGGCTTCCGATCTTCGCCAGCCACGATCTTGCGCTGGCGCAACTGCGCGACCGGCTCGTACGCGGCGAAGGCTTGAAACTCGATCTGCGCTTCCTTGGCAGCCTCGAAAGTCTGGCGGGCTTTTCCAAAGGACAATGCAGCATCGCCGGATTCCATTTCGCCGAGGGCATGGAACAGGCAGCGGCGGCCATGTTCCGGCGTTATCTCAAGCCGCGCCAGCACAAGCTGATCGGCCTGGCCACGCGCACGCAGGGCCTGATGGTGGCCAAAGGCAATCCCAAGCACATCCATGACCTCAGCGATCTGACGCGAAGCGGCGTACGTCTCATCAACCGCCAGCGCGATTCGGGGAGTCGCATCGAGTTCGATGAATTGCTGTCCGGGGCCGGTATCGACCCGGCCGCCATAGACGGCTATCACACCGAGGAATTCACCCATCTTGCGGTTGCGGCCACAGTCGCTGGCGGAATGGTCGACGCCGGCTACGGCAT
>DATKUQ010000215.1:0-4267 GCA_035530495.1 Burkholderiales bacterium | reverse complement strand
AGGCGGAGGTCTCGTAATTGACGTAGCCGGCACTCGCGAAACGCTGTTCGAGCATGTCCTGCATGTCGGCGGCGAGCTCCGTGTCCGGCAAGGGCGGCGGATGGCGAAAGAAAAGCGTGTTGGGCTCGAGGGTAAGGTGATAGGCGGAAAGGTGGGTGGTGCCGAAGCGCAGCGCCGCAGCGACGTCCTGTTCAGCCTCGTGCAGCGTCTGCCGCGGCAGCGCGTACATCAGGTCGAGGTTGATGTTGTCGAAATGCGCCTGCGCGATGCCGATGGCACGGCGCGCTTCTTCGCCGTCGTGGATGCGCCCCAGGGCCTGCAACAGCGCAGGATTGAAGCTCTGGATGCCGATCGACAGGCGGTTGATTCCACAAGCTCGGTAGTCGCGGAATTTGGCCGATTCGAACGTACCCGGGTTGGCTTCCAAGGTGATTTCCGCATCGGCGGCGAGGTTGAGTCGGGCACGGAACGCCGCCAGCAGCGCCTCGATCGCGCGCGCCGAGAACAGGCTCGGCGTGCCGCCGCCGAAAAACACCGAGTACACGCGCCGGCCCCAGATCTGCGGCAGGGCGAGTTCGAGGTCATTGATCAGCGCGCGCACATAATCCTGCTCCGGCGCTTCGCCCCGGGCCTCATGCGAATTGAAGTCGCAGTAAGGGCATTTCCTCACGCACCACGGGATGTGCACGTACAGCGACAGCGGCGGCAGCGCCTTCAGGCTGATGCTGCCCGGCGGCAAAACGGCGGTGGTGCTTGCGGCGGACACGGCTGCTGCGCTTGAGCGCTCGTCCGGTCAGGGAAAGCTGCGCAACTTCTCGACCAGCTGGCGCAAGGCCTGGCCGCGGTGCGACAGCCGGTTCTTGTGCTCTGAATCGAGTTCGGCCGCGGTCTTGCCCAGTTCCGGCAGAAAGAAATGCGGATCGTAGCCGAAGCCCTTGTCGCCGCGCGCCTGCGCGCTGATCTCGCCCCACCAGTAGCCTTCGCCGATCAAGGGCTGCGGATCGGCCGCGTGGCGCACCAGAACCATGGCGCAATAATAGTAGGCGCGCCGGTCGGCGCAGGCGGCGAGCGCTGAGACCAGCTTGTAATTGTTGCGCGCGTCGCGCTCCGCGTTGCCGGGCGAATCGTCGGCATAGCGTGCGGAATGCACCCCGGGTTCGCCGCCCAGCGCGAGAGCGCACACCCCGGAATCGTCCGCCAGCGCCGGCAGCCCTGCGCTTTCGGACGCGTGGCGCGCCTTCGCCAGCGCGTTTTCGATGAAGGTCAGGTGCGGCTCCTCCGCGTCCGCGATGCCCAGCGCCGCCTGGGTCAGGACTTCGCAGCCCAGCGGAGCGAGTATGGCCTGGATTTCGCGCAGCTTGCCGGCGTTGCTGCTGGCGATGACGAGTTTTTTCATCGGCACATTTTACCGCGGTCGGCGGCATTGCCGCGGCGCGAAATCCGCATGCGTCAGCCGGCGAAAAATTCCTTGAACGCCGCTATCGTCCGGTCCACGTCGGCCCGGGAAACGTCCAGGTGCAGCACGATGCGCATGCGCGGGCCGACTTGCGCGAGTATGCCCTTGCGTCTCAGCGCCTCCTGCAGCGAGGAGCACTGCCCGGCCGGCATGTCCGCAAAGACCATGTTGGTGTCTGGCATGGTCACTTCGATTTGCGCGATGTCCGACAGTCCCCGCGCGAGGCGCGCGGCGTTTTCATGGTCTTCGGCGAGCCGTCCTATGTTGCGTTCCAGCGCATACAGTCCCGCCGCTGCGAGTATGCCGGCCTGGCGCATGCCGCCGCCCAGCATCTTGCGCCAGCGCAGCGCCTGTTGGATGAATGCCCGGCTGCCGCATAGCAGCGAACCGACCGGCGCGCCCAGCCCCTTGGACAGACAGACGGAAACGCTGTCGAAACCTGTCACCGCGTCTCGCGGGCTGATGTCGAGCTTCACCGCAGCATTGCAAAGGCGCGCGCCGTCCAGGTGCGCGGCCAGGCCGCGCCGATGCGCGAGCGCTGTCGCCGCCTGCGTGTAGTCGGGCGGGAGCACGCGCCCGCCGAAAGTGTTCTCCAGCGCGAGCAGGCGGCTGCGCGCGAAATGGAAGTCGTCCGGCTTGATCGCGCGCTCGATGTCCGCGAGCGCCAGGCTGCCATCGGGCTGGTTGGCGATCGGCTGGGGTTGGATACTGCCGAGCACGGCGCCGCCGCCGGCTTCGTATTTGTAGGTATGCGCGTTTTGGCCCACGATGTATTCGTCGCCGCGCTGGCAGTGCGTGAGCAGCGCGATCAGGTTGGTTTGCGTGCCCGAAGGCGCGAACAGCGCCGCCTCGTAGCCGAACATTTCGGCCGCGCGCGCCTGCAGGCGGTTCACCGTCGGGTCGTCGCCATAGACGTCGTCGCCGACTTCGGCCGCCGCCATCGCGGCGCGCATGCCTGGACTCGGCCTTGTGACAGTGTCGCTTCTCAGGTCGATCAGCTTGCCGGTGTTATCGTTCGTCATGGTCTTCGATTAAGCGGATTCAACCCGCCGCCAGGCAGTCCACGGCTTTTTGCAGGCCGTCGCGACCGAAGGGAATACCCTGCGCCAGCATGGCGGCCTCGATTCCGCCAAGGCAGCCCAAGACCATCGCGGCATTCACGTCGCCGAGGTGTCCGATGCGAAAAGCGCGATCGGTCTGCGGACCGAGGCCGCCGGCGAAAGCGACCTGGAAACGCTCGCGCGCGACTGTGCGCAGCGCCTCTACATCGATTCCGGGGCGCACGTCTATGGTGGTGACCGACACCGAGCGCGCCTCTGGCACGCGGCAGTGCAGGGACACCGCCCCTTCCCGCGACCAGCACTCGACCGCGGCCTGCACCGCGCGCGCGAGCAGGGCGTGGCGGGCATGCACCGCCGCCAAACCCTCGCGCTCGAGCAGCGCGAGCGCGGCCCCGAGTCCGAACAGCAAGTTCTGCGGCGCGGTGCCGCAGAACTTGCGGTAGCTGTACTCCGCTTTGCGCCGCCCCCAGTCCCAGTAATAGCGCGGGGCGGTATTGTTTGCCGCGATCTCACCCGCGCGCGCATCGATCGCGACCAGGCTCAATCCGGGCGGGCACATCAGTCCTTTTTGCGATGCGCCCACCGCGACATTGACGCCTAGCGCATCCATCGCGAACGGCGCGGCAGCAAGCGAGGCCACGACGTCGGCGACGAACAGCGCCGGGTGTCCGGCGGCGTCGATCGCGGCGCGGACCGCTTTGAGGTCGCAGGTCGTGCTGCTCGCGGTGTCGGTGTGCACAGCGAAGACCGCGACGATCTCGCGCTTCTTGTCCGCGCGCAGGGCCTCCTCGACGTGGTTGGCGTCGATCGGATAGCCCTCGCGGTAAGGCGTGCCGATCACGCGGCGCCCGGTCGACTCGGCCTGCAGCGCCCACTGCTCGGAGAAATGCCCGCTGCCCGGAATCAGCACCGCCTCTCCGGGGGCGAGCAGGTTTTCGATGGTCGCTTCCCATGCGCCGTGGCCGTTTGCGATGTACATGAATACGTCGGCGCTATCGGTTTGCAGCACGCGCCGCAGGCCGCTTTCGCACGCAGCGACAAGCGCCTCGAGCCGCGGATCGCCGTGGTCCATCGGCTGGCGGTGCATGGCGTTGAGCACTTCGGCGGGGATGTGCGTGGGACCCGGCGCGTGCAGGAAGCGCTCGCCGGGAATGCGGTCATGGCTGTTGCTGTTCATTTAACTCTTGACTATGTTTTGTAAAAACGGCAATTTAGCATGCAACCGGTCCAGTTGCGCTCGAAGCAGCGCTCGTTGCGACTGTGACCAATGTCAAACGCGCTGCCGGTAGGCGGCGTAAGCTCGGTGTAAAAGGCAGCAGGAGGGCGCCCTGCGCGACTCACCGCATCGGCCGGAAGAAGGGGACTCTCTTGGATATTGCAGCGATAGAACAAGCCTATAGGCGTTACGCGCGCTTCAACTTTTACTATGTCTGCTTCGGGGCGTTGTTTCAGCCCGGGCGCAGGGCGATAGTCGACAGGATGGACTGTTCACCGGGGGAGCGGATTCTGGAAGTGGGCGTGGGCACCGGGCTTTCCCTGCCACTGTATCCGCAGAACGTGAACGTCGTCGGCATCGATATTTCCCGCGATATGCTCGATCAGGCGCGTGTTCGCCAAACGCGGGGCGGCCTCGAAGGCGCGGCTGAGTTGATGGTCATGGATGCGGAGAACATGGCATTTGCGGACAGCAGCTTCGACAAGGTGGTCGCCATGTATGTCGCTTCCGTGGTTCCGAATCCGGCGCGCCTGG
>DATKUQ010000214.1:0-2087 GCA_035530495.1 Burkholderiales bacterium | reverse complement strand
TTCTCGGTGGTGAAGCCGTAGGCATATGCATCCATATTCAGCGTGCCTGCCAGCAGTCCCCCTGCGCCATGAAGCCGCTCAAGCAGTTTGCCATCGCGGCGCGCGGGCGGGTTATGCGCATACAGCCTGGCCCCTGCCAGTGTTGTTATTCCCTCCACGTCAAACAGGTTCTTCACCGCATAGGGCACGGCAGCGAGCGGCAGCATGCTTGCACCGCGTTTGCGCGCGGCATCCAGCAAACGTGCCTCGGACAGTGTGCGCTCGCCGGTTATTTCGATGAAGGCATTCAATGCGGGATTGGCGTGCCGGATCCGCTCCAGGCTGGCTGTCGCAATCTCACTGGCAGATACTTCCCCGCTATTAAAAGCCGCAATGCACTCGGTTGCAGTAAATGGAAAATTACTCATAAGCGGAATATGCCGGCCGGTTCGATCTCGTCGGGTATCGGTTCAGTTGCGATGATCCGGCTCATGCTGGCAAGCAGCAGGAATTGCTTTTCGGTTTCTGCGCGGCGCGCTTCGTTCAGTTCCAGTCCGTGCAGCGCCAGGGTCGCATCGACGTATTGGGTGATTTCCAAATTCCTGTCCTTGTCCGTCATGTTCTTTTCCATCACCTCAGGGCTCCATCAGGCTATCGACTTCGCGGATGCGATCTTCGCAAGCGGGGCTGTCCAGCCAACAATGCCACCCTGTGCGCGGATCATTTCCAGCGTGGCCTGCTTGAATTGGGGAAAATAGCTTTCCGTCGCGTCTTCGACCAGCAGGCACTCATAGCCGCGATCGTTCGCCTCACGCATGGTCGTCTGCACACAGACTTCGGTCGTCACGCCGCCCAGCAGCAGGTGGGTGATGCCGCGTTCGGACAGGATGCGGCCGAGTTCGGTTGCGTAGAACGCGCCCTTGCCGGGTTTGACGATTACCGTTTCGCCGTCCAGGGGCGCGAGTTCCTCGACAAAATCGCTGCCCACTTCGCCGTCGATCAGTATCCTCCCCATCGTCCCCGGATCGCCGATGCGCAGTTTGGGCTCGCCGCGATTCAGCTTCGCCGGCGGGCAATCCGACAGGTCCGCAGCATGCGCCTCCTTGGTGTGGACAACGAGCATCCCCGACGCCCGGCACCAGTCCAGCAAGCGGCGCGCAACCGCGACGGTCGGCGCAAGCCGCGCAACGTCATTGCCCAGCGTCTCGCCGAACCCGCCGGGCAGGATGAAGTCGCGCTGCATGTCGATCATGATCACCGCGGTATGGCCTGGAGAGAAGCGGAAGGGATAGGGCTGCGCGTCCACTTCAAGCATGTCGGGGAGTGATATCGGGCTGTTCATTGTGTGCCCCCGGTTGCATCATGACCGCCTGCCATGTGGTGCCCCAGCACCCTGACATCGGCCTTGTCTGCAGTGGTTTCAAAAACAATGGCACCGTCGCTCATCACCACGATGCGGTCGGCCAGTTCGAGCAGTTCGTCCAGGTCTTCGCTGACCAGCAATATCGCCGCCCCAGCGGCGCGCACCGCCAGCAGGCGGGCGTGCGTCTCTGCGACCGCGTTGAAATCCAGCCCGAACACCGGATTGGCGACGATGAGCAGATCCACCGGGTTAGACAGCTCGCGGGCCAGCACGGCCCGCTGCACGTTTCCGCCCGACAGCGTCTGCATCGTCGCATCGATACCGTCGGTCTTTACCCGGAAAGCCTCCACATATTGTTGCGCCTGCCGCCGCAGCGCCTGCCAATTGATCAGGCCATGATTCGCCAGCGGCATCCGGTCATAGTTGCGCAGTGCCATATTGTTCGCGACCGACAAACCGGATATGCACCCGTTGCGCAGCGGCTCCTCGGGCAGGCTGTATACCCGGTGGCGCGTTATTTCCGAACGCCGCCCCGAATAGGGCTCGCCGCTGACCAGCACCTGCCCGGCGGATTTCTGGCGCTGGCCGATCAGCACTTCCACCAGCTCCTTCTGGCCGTTTCCGGAGACGCCCGCGATGCCGAGAATTTCCCCCGGACGCACCGCAAGATTGACGCCCTTCAGCACCGGCAGACCGTTGTCGCCGAGCGCGCCCAGATTTTCGATCTTCAGCCGCGGCGTCCCGC
>DATKUQ010000213.1:0-3373 GCA_035530495.1 Burkholderiales bacterium | reverse complement strand
CCAAATAAATAAGCCGGCACGCGGCCGGCTTATTCAATGCGTCCGGGCGCTCCTAGGACTTGGTTTTCGCGCCGGCAGAACCTTCCGCATCCTCGGGACGGTCCATGAGTTCGACCAATGCCATGGGCGCGTTGTCGCCCTGACGGAACCCGTGCTTGAGGATACGCAGATAGCCACCGTTCCTCTTGGCGTAACGCGGACCCAGCTCATTGAACAGTTTGATGACCATGTCGCGGTCGCGCAGGCGGTTGAACGCCAGGCGACGATTGGCGACGGTGGCAATCTTGCCCAGCGTGATCATCGGCTCGACCACGCGGCGCAACTCTTTCGCTTTGGGCAGCGTGGTCGTGATGACCTCGTGCTTCAGCAGTGAATTCGTCATGTTGCGCAGCATCGCCAGGCGATGGCTGCTGGTGCGGTTGAGTTTTCTCAGTCCTAAGCGGTGACGCATGTTCTTGCCTCTTCTGTTCGGCCCCCGTCTCGAGGGGCATGTTCCTCGCCCGCTGCTCGCCGCGGACGTGCTCGTCTCAGACGCGCGCGACTTCCAGCCCGGCGGGCGGCCAGTTCTCCAGCTTCATTCCCAGCGTGAGGCCGCGCGAAGCCAGCACTTCCTTGATCTCGTTAAGCGACTTACGGCCCAGATTCGGCGTCTTCAGCAGCTCGGTCTCGGTGCGCTGAATCAGATCACCGATGTAATAGATGTTCTCTGCCTTCAGGCAGTTGGCCGAACGCACCGTGAGTTCCAAATCGTCCACCGGTCGCAGCAGAATAGGATCGACCTGCGGCGCCTTAACCGGCTCGCTCGCGATCGGCGTACCCTCGAGCGCGGCGAACACCGAAAGTTGGTCCACCAGCACGCGCGCGGCGTAGCGTATCGCCTCTTCCGGCTCGACCACGCCGTTGGTCTCGATGTCCATAATCAGCTTGTCCAAGTCGGTGCGCTGTTCCACCCGCGCCGACTCGACCGCGTAGCTGACCCGACGCACCGGCGAGAACGAAGCGTCCAGGATGATTTTGCCTATGCCCCTAGTTTCTTCCGGCATCACGCGCACATTGCCGGGCTCGTAGCCGCGGCCGCGCTCGACCTTGATCTGCATTTCCAGCTTGCCGCCGGGCGAGAGGTGCGCGATGACGTGCTCAGGATTGATGATCTCCACATCGTGCGAAACTTCGATGTCGGCGGCAGTCACCGCGCCTTCGCCCTTTTTCTTCAGCGTCAGCAGGGCCTCGCTGCGGTTGTGCACTTTCAACACCACGCCCTTGAGATTGAGCAGAATGTCGACCACGTCCTCCTGGACGCCGTCGATGGTCGAATACTCGTGCAGCACTCCGGATATCTGCACCTCGGTCGGGGCAAAACCCGGCATCGAGGACAACAGTACGCGCCGCAGCGCGTTACCCAGTGTGTGACCGTAGCCCCGCTCGAACGGCTCCATCACCACTTTGGCATGATTCGGAGCGATGCTCTGCACGTCGATGATGCGCGGTTTCAGAAATCCACTGCTTTGCATGGAGGTTCCTCTGGGAAACTTTGACAATTACTTGGAATACAGTTCGACAACCAGACTTTCGTTGATCGTCGAAGGCAGCTCGCTGCGCTGCGGTTTGGCCTTGAACATGCCCTTCAACGCCGTGGTATCGACTTCCATCCATTCGGGTATGCCGCGCGAAGCAGCCGCCGTGGATGCGCCCTTGATGCGCAGCTGATCCTTGGCCTTTGCCGCTACTTCGATGGTGTCGCCTGTGCGCACGTGGTAAGAGGGAATGTTGACGCGCCTGCCATTCACCATAATGCCGTTGTGGCGCACGATCTGGCGCGCCTCGTTGCGCGAAGCGCCGAAACCCATGCGGAAGCACACCGTATCCAAGCGCGATTCGAGCAACTGCAGCAGGCTCTCGCCGGTGATGCCTTTGCCACGTGCGGCCGCCGCATAGATGCCGCGGAACTGGCGTTCGAGAATGCCGTACATGCGGCGGATCTTCTGCTTCTCGCGCAGTTGCTTGCCGTAGTCAGACAGACGTTGGCCGCTCTTCTGGCCGTGCTGGCCAGGCGCGTAGGCGCGGCGCTCGACCGCGCATTTGTCGGTAAAGCATTTCTCGCCTTTGAGGAACAGTTTCTCGCCCTCGCGGCGGCACTGGCGGCATTTTGGGTCTAGGTTGCGGGCCACGTTCCGGTCTCCTTAAATGCGCCGACGCTTGGGCGGGCGGCAGCCGTTGTGCGGCACCGGCGTCACGTCGCTGATGCTGGTGATTTTCAGTCCGATCGCGTTCAGCGCGCGCACCGCGGACTCGCGCCCGGGCCCAGGACCTTTGATGCGCACCTCGACGTTCTTTACGCCGCATTCCTGCGCCGCCTTGCCCGCCTGCTCAGCGGCGATCTGCGCCGCGAACGGCGTCGATTTGCGCGAACCCTTGAAGCCTGCTGCGCCGGAAGTCGCCCACGAGAGCGCGTTGCCTTGGCGGTCGGTGATGGTAATGATGGTGTTGTTGAACGACGCGTGGATGTGCGCGATGCCTTCGGCAACGTTCTTCTTCACCTTCTTGCGTACGCGCGCCGCTGCTGTGGCGCCAGCGCTCGGGGGTTTGGCCATTTATGCTTTCCTCTACGTATCCGTTGATGCGGCGCTTAGGTCTTGCTCGCCGCGGATTTCATCTTGATCGCGGCCTTACGCGGGCCCTTGCGCGTGCGTGCGTTGGTGCGCGTGCGCTGCCCGCGCACCGGCAAACCCTTGCGGTGGCGCGAACCGCGATAGCAACCCAAATCCATCAGGCGCTTGATCGACATCGACACCTCGCGCCGCAGATCGCCTTCGACAGTGAATTTGGCCACCTCTTCGCGCAAGCGTTCCATGTCGGAGTCCGACAGGTCCTTGACCTTGGACGACGCTCCAACTTTGGCGGCAACGCATATCGCCTGCGCGCGCGCCCGCCCGATGCCGAAGATTGCGGTCAATGCAATCTCGGCGTGTTGGTGGTTTGGAATGTTGACGCCTGCAATTCGGGCCATTAGTTCACTCCAAGAATGCGAAACCGGTAATTATAGCTTGATATCATGCTCTATGCCAACCATTTAACCTTGCCGCTGTTTATGCCGCGGATTGGTGCAAATCACGCGCACCACTCTTTTCCTGCGAATTACCTTGCAGTTGCGGCACATCTTTTTTACTGATGCCTGTACTTTCATGGTGCTCTCCTGCTCTGCCCCGGTTCGCGCTGCTACGCCCGTACTCAGGCTACTTCGCGCGGAAAACGATCCGCGCCCTTGTCAAATCATACGGCGTCAACTCCACCGTCACCTTGTCGCCCGGCAGGATGCGGATATAGTGCATGCGCATCTTGCCCGAGATATGTCCCAACACTATGTGGCCATTTT
>DATKUQ010000212.1:0-3886 GCA_035530495.1 Burkholderiales bacterium | reverse complement strand
TTTCCGCGGTATCGATGAAGTTGATGCCGTGGGCCAGCGCGAAATCCAGCTGCAGGTGGGCGTCGCGCTCGCTGTTCTGCTCGCCCCAGGTCATGCTGCCCAGGCCGATTTCCGATACGCGCAGCTCGCTTTCGCCGAGCTTGTTCAGCTTCACGCCTGGCTGCCGGATATCTGTTTCAATGGTTCACGCCTTGCGCGGCATCATGCCCAGGTGCATGCCGCTGTCGACCAGGATCGCCTCGCCGGTAATGAGATCCGCGCCCTCGATCAGCCAGGCGATGACCGCGGCAACTTCCTCGGGTGTGCCCGGGCGGCCGAGCGGCGTGCCTTGCCGGTAGCGCGCCTCGACCGCGGCGTAGCGCGCGCCATAGCCTTCGCGCAGCCACTTGGTGTCGACCATGCCCGGACAGACGGCGTTGACGCGTATCTCCGGGCCGAGCACGCGCGCGAGCGACATGGTCAGGGTGTTGAGCGCACCTTTGGACGCGGCATAGGCGATGCTCGATCCCATGCCGTTCGTGCCCGCAATCGAGGACACATTGACCACGGCGCCGCGTCCGCCTTGTTTCATCGCCGGCGCGCAGGCGCGCACCATCTGGTAGGCGCCCACGACATTGACCGCGTAGATGCGCTGGAAATCTTCGGCCGAGAGCGCATCGAGGTCGGCGTGGCCGGCGAACTTGGTCGCGCCGGCGTTGTTGACCAGCGCATCGATGCGGCCCCATTTGTCCAGCGCGGACGCAGCCAGGTAGCGGCAGTCGTCGTCCTGCGCGACGTCCGCCCGCACCAGCAGCGCTTCCCCTCCCGCGGTTTCGCATGCCTTGAGCGTCGCGCGCGCCGCTTCCTCGCTCTTGCTGTAGTTGACCACCACGCGCGCCCCCTTGCTGGCGAGCAGAATGGCGCTGGCCGCGCCGATGCCGCTGGCGGAGCCGGTGACGATGCACACTGCGTCTTTCAATTCCATAGCCTGGCTCCGATAAAGACCCGAATGTATCCCTTCAAACCGTCGCCACCGGTGTCGCCGGCGAGCCGACCGCGCCCGGCAGCCTGAGCGGCGGCGCGGTGAGTAGGAAGCGGCTGCGCCCATGCGCGCGCAGCCATCTTGCCAGCTCGGCCAGATACCAGATTTCGCCCAGGTGCACGCCTAGCTTGAACAGGCAGTGCTCGTGCAGCGGCATCGCCGGCTGCCGCCCCTGCGCCTCGCGCGCGGGCAGCAGTTCCACTGCGTAATTGTCCGCGACCAGCGCCGCCACGCCGCTATCCGTGACCCATTGCAGCAGCTTGTCGTCGCGGCCGTCCAGCCCCAGGTAGGCGGCGTCCAGTCTGTTCATGTCGACCTCGCGCGCCATCTCCAGAATCACGTCGCTCCAGCCGGTATAGAAGCAAGCCATGTCGCCCGCCTCCACTTCCACCTTGTCCGCTTCCATCACCCGCATCAGCTCGTCGTAGCCCACCGCCTTGCGGCAGCGGCCGAAATGCGCATGCAGGTCGATCATCACCGCGCGCCCCTGCACGCAGCCCTCGGCCATGTTCTCGATGCCCAGGCGCCTGGCCTCGCTGCCTTCGTAGCAGCCCCAGGGCGAGAGCTCGCCATGCTGCGGCGCGAGCACATGTTCGCCCGCGCGCCAACCGTTGTAGAACACGGTTTCGGCGACGCCGTCGCCGTCGGCGTCGAACTGCGCGCCCACATGGGCGAAGCTGTCCCACTGGGTCGAGTACTGCAGCCACAGCAGCACGCCGTCGTCGCAGACCACGTCGGTATGCCTGGCGTCTACCCCCGAGAACAGGAAATTGAAGTTCGGGCCGCCGGACCGCGCCGTAGCGAAGCGCCGCGGCGGCATCCGGCGCGGGCTGACCGCGTTGCCGCCGGGATAATCGAGCGGCAGCGACAGGCAGAAGCGCAATCCCGTTTTCACTTCGGCGACGCCCTGCAGGACTTTCGCCGGCGTGACCAGGTTCATGCGGCCGCGCTGGTCGTCGGGGCCGAATTCGCCCCAGTTCGATCCGGGCGGACGCCGCTTCCATCTGGGCGACACGCGCTTATCCACGAATATTCACCAAGGGATTTCCCCGCGGATCACGCCTTCGGCGACCCAGCCGCGGATTCCTGCTCCTGCAGCGCGCGCCACATGACTTTGCCGGTGGCAGATTTGGGCAGCGCGTCGACGAATTCGACCATGCGCGGGCACTTGTACGCGGCCATCTGGCCCTTGCACCATTCGATGACGTCCTCGGCGCGTACCGCGCCCTTGCTCGCGGCCCTGAGCACCACCATCGCCTTGACGGTTTCGCCGCGGTAGGCGTCGCGCGCGCCGATGACGCAGGCTTCCTGGATGTCCGGATGCGCATACATCATCGCCTCCACCTCTGCCGGCCACACCTTGAAGCCGGAGGCGTTGATCATGCGCTTCAGGCGGTCGACGATGAAAAAATAGCCGTCCTCGTCGTAGCGCCCGAGGTCGCCGGTGCGAAAGAAACGTTTGCCGTCGCGCTCGATGAACGCGTCCCGGGTCGCGTCGGGATTGTTCCAGTATCCGGTGAACACCTGCGGGCCGGCGGAGATGATTTCGCCGGTTTCCCCGGGGCCCAGCTCCTTCAGCGTGTCCGGGTCGATGACGCGCGCTTCGGTGTTGCACAGGGGGATGCCCAGGCACTGGCGCTTGGGCCGGCTGGGGTGATTGCTGTGCGTGGGCGCGGCGGTTTCGGTGAGCCCGTAACCCTCGCAGAATTCGAGTCCGGTCAGATCGTATAGGCGCTTGGCCACCGCTTCGGGCATGGCCGCGCCGCCGCCGGAAATGCCGCGCAAACTCGCCAGGCTGTCGGATTTGAAATTCGGGCTGGCGAACAGGTCGATCACCATGGTCGGAATATTGATCCAGCTCGTCACCTGGTGGCGCGCTATCAGCTTCAGCGCGAGTTCCCGGTCCCAGCGCGTCATCACCACCATTCCGGCGCCGAGGAAGATGCTTCCGTTCATCAGCATCTGCATGCCGGTGACGTGGAAGAACGGCACCACGGCGAGCGAAACGTCGTCGGCCGAGCCGCGCGCCCAGACGCCGGCGATCGCAATCGTGCCCATGAGCGAGCGATGCGTGTGCATGCAGCCCTTGGGCTGGCCGGTGGTGCCCGAGGTGTAAGGTAGCACCGCAAGGTCGTCGGGCCCGGCCAGCTGCGCGGCCGGCGCGCGCGCCGCCGCCAGCGCTTCGCTCCAGCCGACGATGCCGGACGCCGGTGCCGGCGCCGGCAGCTTGAAGAAATCCGGCAGCGGCAGGTCGGTGGCGGAGTCGATGTAATCAGCGTAATTCGCCCAGATGATGCGCCCCAGCTGCTGCGTCTGCAGCAGCGGCGCGATGCGCGGCAGCAGTTCGTGCCCGCAGATCGCCAGCTTCGCCCCGGCATCCGCCAGGTAGTGCGCGAGTTCCGCGGTGAGGTTCATCGGATTGATCGGCACCACCACCGCGTCGGCGCGCAAGATGGCGTAATAGGCGACGACGAACTGCGGGCTGTTTTGCATGTAGAGCAGAACCCGGTCGCCGCGGCGCACAGCGCAGTCCTGCTGCAGATAAGCCGCGAGCGCGTCCGTCTGTGCCTTGAGTTCGGCGAACGTGAGCTTCCCGCCGTAGAAGAAAATCGCAGTCTTGTGCGGGTAGCGCGTGGCCGCGACTTCGAGATTGTAAAAAAGGCTGGTCTCGGGCAGCGGGAACTGCTTGGGCACGCCCATGGGCCAATGCGCGTAGTGCCTGTCCTGCACGTTTCTCCTCCTGCGATCTCGTCCCGCGCGGCGGGACCGTTTCTTCTTTTGCGGCTCAGTCGTACTGCCGCGTCACCCATTCGGCGACGCAGGCCGGCCTGTCCGCCCCTTCGCGCTCCACGGTCACGCCCCAGG
>DATKUQ010000211.1:0-3522 GCA_035530495.1 Burkholderiales bacterium | reverse complement strand
CATACAGCTCCTCGAAATGCTGCCGGTGGTGCTCCTGCAACTGCTCGATGCGCTCGCGCAGACCGCGAAACGGCAGGCCGTGCGAAGGCAGCACCAGCGTATCGGGCGGCAGGGCGGCGTAGCGCTGGAGCGAATCGAGAAACTGCTGCAGCGGATTGCCGTCCGGATCGATCGACCAGACGCTGATATTGGTGGAAATTTTCGGCAGCACCATGTCGCCCGAAATCAGCACGCCCAGTTCGGAGCAATACAGCGCGGCATGCTCTGGCGCGTGACCGTAACCCATGATCACGCGCCAGGCGCGGCCGCCGATGGCGATTTCGTCGCCGTCCATGATGCGGCGATAGCTGTGCGGGAACTCCGGCACCGCGACGCGATAGCGATTGCCGCGCACCGCCATTTTTTCCAGCGCGTCGCCGATGAGGCCATTCCGGCGGTACATGCCGAGCAGATTGTCCGGGGTGTAACCGGCAACGCCCTCGCGGATTGCATGGGCGGTCAGATACTCGGCCTGCGACATCCACAGCGTCGCGCCGAAGCGCTCGCACAGCCAGTGCGCGAGGCCGACGTGGTCGGGGTGGCAGTGAGTGACCAGCACACGTGTCGCCTGGAACGCCCGGCTGCCCGCGCCATCGCCTGGCCCGGCGGCGAAGACCTGTTCCCACAGGCCCCGGCTGGTGTCGCCGGCGATGCCGCAATCAACGATGCTCCACCCGTCCCCGTCTTCGAGCAGCCACAGATTGATGTGATCCAGCGCGAAGGGCAGCGGCATGCGCAGCCAGCGCAGCCCGGGGGCGACCTCCAAGCCGGTGCCGGCCGCGGGCGCTGCCGCGTGTGGAAATTGCAGGATTTGCTGTGGGTCCATGTTTGAGCCCGCTGCTGCTTGGGCTAGAATGCACCTAGGCTTAGCTTGGCCAAGCGCCAGAAAGTCTAATTTTCGCAAATATTTGCGATTCCCGCCAATTATGTTGCTGCGCAATATGAGCACCTCCCTTCGCCCCAGCGAGAAAACCTACAGCATCAGCGAGCTGGCGCAGGAATTCGACGTGACGCCGCGTGCCATCCGCTTCTACGAGGATCAGGGACTGCTCGCGCCGCAGCGCTCGGGCAGCCGGCGCATTTATGCCAAACGCGACTACGTCCGCCTGAAACTGATCCTGCGCGGCAAGCGCCTGGGGCTTTCCCTGTCGGAGGTCGCCGCCATGTTCGACTTATACGATTCGGCCCGGGACGAGAAGCCGCAGCTGGCGCAATTCGTCGCTGCGCTGGCCGAGCGGCGCGAGCAGCTGGAGCGGCAGCGCGCCGACATAGACGAGATGCTGGGGGAGATCGCGGTGTTCGAGGCACAAAGCCGCAAGCTTCTCGCCGGCGGCGGCAAAGCGGGCGCCAAAATGCGCAAAACCGCGGCATGAGGATTCCCGACGATGACCGCTCGATAACCTGGATTGGTTGACGTTTACGTAAACGGCACGTAGAGTCTTCCGTCTGGCGGCAATACGCGCGGCAACAGCAATTTTTCCAAAACGGATAGAAGCCAACATGACCGATTTTCCTTCCCTGCCCTTCGATCTCGGCGAAGAGATCGACATGCTGCGCGACACGGTGCGCGCATTCGCCGCGAGCGAAATTGCGCCGCGCGCGGCCGAGATCGACCGCGCCAACGAATTTCCCGCGGACCTGTGGCGCAAGCTGGGCGCGCTCGGCCTGCTAGGCATCACCGTAGACGAAGCGCACGGCGGCACGGCGATGGGCTATCTCGCCCACATTGTCGCGATGGAGGAAATCAGTCGCGCCTCCGCCTCGGTCGGGCTTTCCTACGGCGCGCACTCCAATCTGTGCGTGAACCAGATCAACCGGAACGGCACCGAGGCGCAGAGGCAGCAATACCTGCCCAAGCTGATATCGGGCGAACACGTGGGCGCGCTCGCCATGTCCGAGCCCGGCGCGGGGTCGGATGTCGTCGGCATGCGCCTAAAAGCCGAGCACAAGGGCGGCAGATTCATCCTCAATGGCAACAAGATGTGGATCACCAACGGGCCGGATGCCGACGTGCTGGTGGTATATGCCAAGACCGACGGTGCCGCCGGTCCGCGCGGCATCACCGCCTTTCTCGTCGAAAAAGGTTTCCCGGGCTTTTCCACCGCGCAAAAGCTGGACAAGCTGGGCATGCGCGGCTCCAACACCTGCGAACTGGTGTTCCGCGGCTGCGAAGTGCCGGAAGACAACATCCTCGGCGGCATGGGCCGCGGCGTAAACGTGCTGATGAGCGGACTGGACTACGAGCGCGCCGTGCTCTCCGGCGGGCCGCTGGGCATCATGGTCGCCTGCATGGACGTGGTCATTCCCTATGTGCATGAACGCAAGCAATTCGGCCAGGCCATCGGCGAATTCCAGCTAATGCAGGGCAAGCTTGCGGACATGTACACCACCATGAACGCCTGCCGCGCCTACGTCTACGCCGTGGGCAAGGCGCTGGACCGCGGCAATCTCAAAGGGACCGGTGCGCGCAAGGACGCCGCCGGCGCGATCCTCTACGCCGCGGAGAAGGCGACCTGGATGGCGGGCGAGGCGATCCAGGCACTGGGCGGCATGGGCTATATCAACGAGACCCCGACCGGCCGACTGTGGCGCGACGCCAAGCTCTACGAAATTGGCGCCGGCACATCCGAAATCCGCCGCATGCTGATCGGGCGGGAGCTGTTTAGCGAGACCAAGTGACGCCGCGGGGCGAAGTCCGGCGGCGACAGCAGCTGCGACAATCGTGTCTGAACATTGAAATTTGAAAGGAAGCGCCATGAACGATCCTATCGTCATCGTCTCTGCCGTACGCACCCCCATGGGCGCATTTCAGGGAGAATTGAAACAATTCACCGCCGCCGAGCTGGGCGCCGCCGCGATCCGCGCCGCGGTGGAGCGCGCGAAAATCAAACCCGAGCAAATCGACGAAGTCATCATGGGCTGCGTGCTGCCGGCGGGCCAGGGCCAGGCGCCGGCACGCCAGGCTTCGCTGGGCGCCGGACTGCCGCTCGCGACCGGCTGCACCACCATCAACAAGATGTGCGGCTCGGGCATGAAGGCGGCGATGTTCGCGCACGACCTCCTGGCCGCGGGAACCAACGACATCATGATCGCAGGCGGCATGGAGTCCATGACCAACGCGCCCTATCTGCTCGCCAAGGCGCGCGGCGGCTACCGCCTGGGCCACGGCCAGCTGATCGACCACATGTTCTACGACGGCCTCGAGGACGCCTACGACAAAGGCCGGCTGATGGGCAGTTTCGCCGAGGATTGCGCCGCCAAATACAGTTTCACGCGCGCAGAGCAGGACAAATTCGCGGTGGTTTCGCTGGAGCGCGCGCAGGCCGCGAACAAGAATGGCCATTTCGCCTGGGAAATCACCCCCATCGCGATCAAGGGCGGGAAAGACGAGCGCTTCATGGAGATGGACGAGTCGCCGTTCAAGGCCAATTTCGACAAGATTCCCACGCTCAAGCCCGCGTTCAAGAAAGACGGCACCATCAC
>DATKUQ010000210.1:0-2844 GCA_035530495.1 Burkholderiales bacterium | reverse complement strand
CCGACATCGTCGGGCGCTCGCGCGCGAAGCTGTTGTGCTTCTGGCCCGGCTTTCGCCAGATCGATTTTGCCGGCATGCTCGCCGGCTGCGATGCGGCGGCGCTGTCCGCACTCGAGGCGCTGCTGGTATACGAGGAGGACGGCGCCGCGCCCGCGAAACTCATCGGTAAACCTGCCCACAGCTATCGCCGGCTGATCGAATGCGCGCCGCTGGCGGACGACGACGCCCGCCCCGAGGCGGGCTGCGTCCTGTTCACCACCTCGGGCACGACCAAGGCGCCCAAGTTCGTGCTGCACGACCAGCGCACGCTCATACGCCATGCACGCGACGTCGCCGCCGGCTTCGGCTATCGCGCGCCCGAGGCGAAAATCCTGGTCACCGCGCCGCTGTGCGGCGTGTTCGGTTTCTGCAATGCCATGGCCGCGATCGCAGCCGCCCGCCCGCTGGTGATGTATCCGAGCTTCGATGCCGCCGAAGCGGCACACGCGGTGCAGCGGCACGCCATCACCCATACCAACGCCTCAGACGAAATGATCCAGCAGATGCTTGCCGCCGTGCCGGAGCCGCGGCCGTTCCCCGGCGTGCATTTCTTCGGCTGTGCTGCGTTTTCGCCCGCGCTTGCGGATCTGCCCGCGCGCGCCGATGCGCGCGGCCTGACGCTGGTCGGTCTGTTCGGCATGAGCGAAGTGCAGGCGCTGATGGCGCGGCAAAGCGAAGCCGCGCCGCTGGCCGAGCGTGCGCTTGCCGGCGGCAGACCGGTAGCAGCCGAAGCGCGCGTGCGTGCGCGCGATCCGGAAAGTGGACAGGTACTGCCGCACGGCACGGCGGGCGAGCTCGAATTCCTGGTGCCCAGCCGCATGGTCGGCTATTTCGAGGACGAACAGGCGAACCGCGCTGCGACCACGGACGACGGCTGGTTCAGGAGCGGCGATCTCGGCTACACCACCGCCGACGGAAGGTTCGTGTTCATTGCGCGCCTGGGCGATGCGCTGCGCCTTTCCGGCTTTCTCGTGAGTCCGGCCGAGATCGAGGACGTGCTGCAGCAGCATGCTGCGCTGCGGGCGGCGCAGGTGGTGGGCGTGGACACGGCTGCGGGCGTGAAGCCCGTGGCCTTCGTCATCGTCGAACCAGGCGCGGCGTTCGACGAGCACGCGCTGATTGCGCATTGCGCCGCGCGCATCGCGAAATTCAAGCTCCCCTTGCGCATCGCCGCGATCGACGCATTTCCGGTTACCCCCGGCGCCAATGCGACCAAGGTGCAGAAAGCGAAGCTGCGCGAGCTGGCGCAGGTCTTATTGCAGCAGGGGACCTAGCAAGAAAGGCCGCTCGCGGGCTGCGGCAGCGCTTCAGTCGAATACCGTCTGCGAATAATGCGCGGGATCGACGACAGCTTCGATGATCGTCGGCCCGTCGGCAGCAAGCGCCCGGCGCAGCTCGCGCTCCAGCCCTGCGGCGCTGTCTACACCCACCGCAGGCACGCCGAAGTAATGCGCTGGCGGCGCCCGGTAGTCGCCTGTCGAAACTTCGGTGCCGTAGTGGGCAAGGCCGCGCCGCTCCTGCTTCACCTTGATCAGCGACAGCCAGCGGTCGTCGAGCACCACGAACGGGATGGCGAGTTTCTCGCGCTGCGCGACCGCCACTTCGCCGCAAGTCATCTGGAAGCAGCCGTCACCGAGCACGCACACCACCGGCAAATCCGGGCGCGCGAGTTTGGCGGCGAGCGCCGCCGGAATGCCGAAGCCCATGGCCGACCAGCCGTTGGTGATGAGGAAGCTGCGCGGCGCGTAAGCCGTCCACTGGCTGCCGATCTGGTGGGTGTGCGCGCCGACGTCGAAAGCGAGCACGCCCTCCTTGGACAGGACTTTGCGCACGACATCGATCGCCTGGTGCGGCGCAAAGTTGGTTACCGGCGGGCGCAGCGCACGCTGGAAGGTTTCGCGATGCTGCTGCGCGGCCTGCGCCGGCCAGTCGTTTGCCGCCGGCGGCAACGCCGCGAGCTGCGCCAGCGCGGCATCGAGGTCGCCGACCACTTCGTGCGCGACGCGCACGCTGGCAGCTACATCGGCGCGCTCGATATCGACATGGAGTAGCGGTACCTTGCCCACCCACGCCTCGTACTCCACTTCGACGGTGTCGTAGCCCAGGCCGAGCACCAGATCGGCGCCATGGATGAACGCGCGCTGCTGCTTGCGCAGGGCGCGCTCGATGCAGCCCAGCGACAGCGGGTGGTCCTCGGCGATCAGGCCCTTGGCCATCATGGTCGTCGCGAAGGGAATGCGGTGGCGCTCGACCAAGGCGCGCAGTAGCTGCGGGTCGCGCATGCGCATCGCGTTCGCGCCGATCACGGCCAGCGGCCGCTTCGCCGCGCGCAGCAATTCGCCCGCTCGCGCGATGGCGTTTTCCGCCGGCGGTGGCAGCGGGATGCGCTCGCGCGACGCCGGCATGTTCTGAGTGGCCGGCGCCAGCGGCTCGGTGGCTGACGCCAGCGCCTCGATGGCTGGCGCCAGCGGTTCGGTGACTTGCGCCAGCGCAACGTCCTCGGGCAGGTCGAGATGCACCGGGCCCTGCGGCTCGGACAGCGCGAGCTGCAGCGCCTGGTTCAGCGTCGCGACGATTTCGCCCGGGCGCAAGCGCAAGCTCGCCTTGGTGATCGGCCGGAACAGCGCGTGATGGTCGATCCACATCTGCAGCCTGCGGCCCAGTTGCGTCTGGTCCAGCGTGCAGGTGATCGCGATCAGGGGCGAGCGGTCGAGCCAGGCGCAGCCGACGCCGGTGCTGAGGTTGGTGGCGCCGGGGCCGAGTGTGGCGATGCACAGGCCAGGCACGCCGGTCATTCTCGCGCTG
>DATKUQ010000209.1:0-3931 GCA_035530495.1 Burkholderiales bacterium | reverse complement strand
CTGGATTTGTCCACCAGCATGCCCATGCCGGCGGCGAATTCGCCATTGCCGTCGGGGAGCAAAGTGATGTTTTCGGCTTCCTCATCCTGCTTCCATTCGTTCATGACAAAGGCGTCATTCACCGACAGGCAGACGATTTCGTCCACGCCGTTCGCCTTGAACACGCCGGCGAGTTCGTTATAGCGCGGCAGGTGGGAGCTCGAACAAGTCGGGGTATAGGCGCCGGGCAGGCAGAATACGACCACGGTCCTGCCTTTGAATACCGCATCAGTGCTCACGTCCTTCCACTGATTGTCGGTGCGGGTTTTAAATGTCACATTGGGTACGCGTTTGCCTTCGAGACTCTTGGCACTGGGCAGCATGGTTATTCCTTTGGTAATCAGTTGATGAACGGGCCAGTCCCTCCCTCAAACCCGGCCTTTCGCTCTCGTCCCGCCGGGGGCGCAAACGCTGGATCGCCGATGGCGAGTCACCGTGGGCAGAAAGCGGAACTGTTCGGAAGATACCCCCTTTGCCGCGGCATGCGCTGTGCGTTAGCGCACAGATAACGGAACCGCACGCGGATATGGCGTACGTTTGCGCTGCCGTTCTGCGTGGTGTCGGCGGGGCCATGGACCTACTCGAACTGCCCTGTACATGCAAGCCGATGATGATCGCTGGCCACTGGGCCGGAAGCCGATTGCGGCATAGATGGCACGCGCCTTATGTGTGCTATCAAACATACAAACCCCACCTTGGCGAATATAGTCATCCCACTGTCCTGGATGGACCCGCGTTGTTGCGCTGAATCGCCTGCCTTTGCCATTTCGCCAAGATTCCTGTGGCGCAAGGAGAACGTCCCCATGTCTTCATCGCCTGACCCCAAGCAAAACCACCTGCTCGCTGCGCTGCGCGCCGAGGACTACGCGCACCTGCTGCCCGATCTCGAACTCACTCCGATGCCGCTCGGATGGGTGGTCTACGAGGCCAGCGCGCCCATGGACTACGTGTATTTTCCGACCACCTGCATCGTCTCGCTGCTCTACGTCATGGAAAACGGCGACTCGGCGGAAATCGCAATCATCGGCAACGACGGTCTGGTCGGCGTCTCCGTGTTCATGGGCGGCGATAGCATGTCGAGCCGGGCGGTGGTGCAAAACGCCGGCGAATCCTACCGCATCGAGGCGAAGCTCCTGAAACAGGAGTTCGACCTGGGCGGCAGCCTGCAACACCTGGCGCTGCGATTCACGCAGACACTGATCGCGCAGATGGTGCAAACGGGGGCGTGCAACCGGCACCATACGCTGGAACAGCAGCTATGCCGCTGGCTGCTGTTGAGCCTGGACCGTTTGCGCGGAAACGAGTTGGTCATGACGCAGAAGCTGATCTCCAACATGCTCGGCGTGCACCGCGCAGGCATGATGGAGTCTACGGCCAAGCTGCAACGAGACGGATTGATCCGCTACGGCAATGGCAACATCACCGTGCTGAATCGCCCGAAACTGGAACACCGTGTATGCGAGTGCTACGGCGTAGTGAAAAATGAGATTGACCGGCTGTTCGCATATCAACTCCCCCTCCAGGCCGTGCCAAAGCCAGGCTGATACGCGCGCGAACGCGGCCGGTGCGCCGGCGTAAAGAGACATTCACAGCGAAGCACCGGTGAAACCCGCTCGCCGCAAGCCATCGAAAATGTATGGGCAGTTTCGCATCAATCGCCACAACAAGCCGCTGCGATGATTCT
Organism: Burkholderiales bacterium; assembly: GCA_035530495.1. GTDB lineage: Bacteria > Pseudomonadota > Gammaproteobacteria > Burkholderiales > SG8-39 > 2-12-FULL-64-23. The sequence continues at coordinate 2,208 of DATKUQ010000209.1, read as the reverse complement.
CGATCATCAGCACGATCGGCCCCTGATTCAATCCGTAATGCCAGGGCGACACCCAGCCGTGGGCGCTGCCGGCTTTTCCCGGATAGCTCGCATTGAACGTCGCCTTGAAGCCGTAGGGATTGGCCGCCTTCAGTTCAAGCCGGCGAATGAAATGTTCGATCGCCGGCAATACGATTTCGGGCGCGAACGGCAACGACGCCACCACCGCCCAAGGGGCAAGGGTGCCATCGTCGGGCCCGTGCGGCACCGCGCGCGCGAGGTAGCCGAAGAACTGCCGCTCCAGACCGTCGACCTCGATGGCGTCGGGCCCGGGGCCATCGCTCGCGGTGATCCCCCAGCAGCAGTGGCCGTAGCCTTTCCACTTGAGCGGATTGTCGATCGCGTATTGCTGCTGCACATAGGTGGCGCGGCGGCTGTTCTCGAAGTAATCCATGCCTTTGGCGCGCATGAATGCGTCCTGGATGCCGCGAAAATCGATCCAGATGTGCGCCAGCTGGTGGGTGAACAGCGATCCGGCGTAAAGATAGTCGTAGCCGTAACTGTGCCGCCATCGATACGTCGAAGCCCATGCGCCGTAGCTGTCGTCGGTCAGCGGATGCGTGGGGGAGCCGAGCGCGAGCATGTAGAGCAGCAGCGCTTCGTCGTAACCCTCCCAACGATACCGGAGGAAGCCGCTTTCAGGCTTCCAGCCGTGCGTCAGCGTTGCGCCCTGGTTTTGCGCCCAGTGCCAATCGGCGCGGCGATAGAGCGCGTCGGCGAGCGTGCGGATCTCATGCTCGTCGGCCGTATCCGCATCGAAATACGCTCCCGCCGTCAACACACCGGCCAGCAGGAAAGCGCTGTCTACGGTAGACAGCTCGCATTGCCAGGCACGCCGGCCGCTGCGCATGTCGAGAAAATGATAATAAAAGCCCTGATAGCCGGTGGCATCGGGCTCGGGGCCGTGCGGACTGTTCCAGAAGAAGCGCAGCGTCGCCAGCGTACGCTCCGCCGCGGCGGCGCGCGACATGAATCCGCGCTCGACGCCCACCGGGTACGCCGCCAAGGCGAAGCCGGTGGCCGCAATGCTGGCAGGCCAATCCGGCGCGGTCTTGTCGATCACCAGCCCGTTGGCGGGATTTGCCTCATGCACAAAATAGCTGAACGATTCGCGCTGAAGCAGTTCCAGTTCGGCTTCGACGGTCGGTTCCCTTCTGTTCATGGGTCGAGGTAGCCGCTATGCATTTGTCGGCGCGAAAGGACGGCGGGCACGCCGGGTTTCGACGGGGGTGGCTTTATCCTGCATTTTCCGTCCGCAGGGCGGGAACCGCTTCCGGTTTAATCTCTCCCCCTTCGTTTTCCCATCGCTCGAGTGCGCGCGGATTCACGGTCTTTGTGTCGGCAGAGCGTGAATGGGGGGCGTCCATCCTTTCGCTCGAAGCGGCGTTCCACAAAGCGATGACCGCCACCTCAGGGTGGTGGAAGCCGAAGCCGAGAATGCTGAGCGATGCCGGGCCGAGCACGAAATGCTGCGCCTCGCCCGGCGGCAACCCTATCCATCGCGCCGCCAGGACGCAGCCGAATTGGCCGTGCGAGAACAGCGCGACATTTCCCTCCAGCGCGCGAAGACGCGCGATGAGCCGATCGGCGCGGTCGGCAACTTGCGCGGGCATTTCACCGCGCGGACAACCATCGCGAAAAATATTCCAGCCCGCCCGCACCTTGCGAATGTCCGCGGAGCGCTGCCCTTCGTAATCGCCATAGTCCCATTCCGCCAGGTCCGGCTCGATCTCGGCCGCCGCACCCAGGCCGGCCAGTCGACAGGTTTGTTGGGCGCGTTGCCGCGGACTGGTCAGCACATGGGCAAACTGGATGGCCCGGAGGCGTCGCGCAAGTTTCCGCGCCTCGCGCTTGCCGCGTTCAGTCAACGCAATGTCGGTGCGGCCGGTGTGCCGACCGGAGAGCGACCACTCGGTTTCGCCGTGGCGAACGAGATAAAGGCAGGTTGGCGTGGGTATCTTTGTTGTCACGCTCATGCGCTTTCCATCGCGGCACTGTATTCGCCACGGCGCGCCGCCCGCTTGCATAGGGCCACAATCCACTCCCGATAGGCGCTTTTGAGCTTGACCTTTTTGCCTGCCGGCACGCGGAAATCACTGGAATCTATTTTCATGTCTATTCCTTTAGTCGTTGCTCGCACCTTGATGGCTGAACCGCTCCGAAACCGCA
>DATKUQ010000208.1:0-2272 GCA_035530495.1 Burkholderiales bacterium | reverse complement strand
CGCCTACGCCTGGGGCAATCCGCTGCGGCTGGCCGAAGATCTGGCCGCTAGGGCGCCCCAATCGCCACGTGCCGAATACGAGCTGGGGCGCACCTACATCGTTTATTCGCATTACGACCCGAGCTCAGTCTTCACCCGGCTCGCCTACGCCCCGCTGGAAAAGGCCGCTGCATTGCCGGATGCCTCGATCCTGCCCGAGCAGGCGCTGATCTTCATGAATTCGCGCATGCATCTGCCCATCAAGGATGCATGGTGGGACAGCCTGATCGCCAAACTCACGGCCCGAAAATCCACCGTGCAGGACGAAAGCTCGCTGGCCGCGTTGACCCAGTGTGTACGCGAACATCGCTGCGACCTACCCAAGGCGCGCATGATGGAAGCGTTCATGGCCGCGCTGTCGCATCCCGATCCCGATGCCCGGCTGCTCGCCATGTATGGCGACTACGCATGGAACGTGCTGGAGGATCATCAACTGGGATTGCGCATGACCCGGGCAGCCGTCAAGGTCAGCCCGGGCGAGCCGACCTATCAAATCACGCTGATCCGCATGCTGGTGGTGCAGGGGCGCACGGTCGAGGCCGAGCAGGCGCTCAAGCGACTGGCGACCTTGAACATCGGCGGGCGGATCAATGGCAGCCTGGCCGAATTGCACACGCTGCCGGGTCTGCGATGAGGGGCGTCTGATCGACTATCCGGACATGCGCGTTCTCCTGCTCAGCACCTCGTACCCGCGCGACAGCGCCGACTGGCGCGGCGTGTTCATGCGGCACCTCGTTGAGGCACTCTCTCGTGCACCCGGTGTGCAACTCAGCATCTGGGCCCCGCCGGGCGAGCTGCCTGCAGCGGCAACCGCCATCACAACTTCGAATGAAGCCGGCTGGCTGGCGCAGCTGATGGAGGCAGGCGGCATTTCGCACCTGATGCGCAGCGGCGGCGTGCGGGCCACGCTGGCGCCGATCAAGCTTCTTCGCATGATCAGCGGCACATATCGCCGCCATACCGATGTGGACATCTACCATGTCAACTGGCTGCAATGCGCTGTACCGCTGCCGGACAATGGCAAGCCCGCCTTGATAACTGTGCTGGGCAATGACCTCAAGCTGTTGCGCCTGCCCTTTGTGCGCAGCTTGCTGCGCCGAGTGATGCGAAAACGGAAAGTCGCGATTTGCCCAAATGCCGCGTGGATGCGGGCGCCGCTGCAAGCGGCCTTTGGCGATCTGACCGAGGTGACCCCGGTATCATTCGGCATCGATCCGTGCTGGTATGCCATCGAGCGCCAGCTTGCTGGCGGACAACCCAGACGCTGGCTTGCCGTTACGCGGCTGACCGCCGACAAGCTCGGTCCCTTGTTCGAATGGTCGCAGGACTTCTTCCACAACACCGATCGCGAATTGCACCTGTTCGGGCCGATGCAGGAGAGCATCAGCGTGCCCGCTTGGGTGCATTACCATGGTGCGGCTACGCCCCGGCAATTGGCCATGGAATGGTTCCCCGCTGCCTGTGGCCTGATCACGCTGAGCCGCCATGCCGAGGGGCAGCCGCAGGTCATGCTGGAAGCGATGGCGGCCGGACTGCCCATCGTTGCCTCGCGCATGCCCGCACATGGCACCATCGTCGACGACGGACATACCGGCATCCTCTGCGAGTCACCCGAAAGTTATCGCCGTGCGCTTGAGCATCTGGAAGACAGCGCGATCAACCAGCGCTTCGGCGAAGCAGCACGCGACTGGGCCCGCCGTGAGGTCGGCACATGGGACGACTGCGCACAACGCTACACTCGGATCTACCGAAGGCTGCTGGGGAACGAAACAGGTGAGTGATCGCATACTGGTATTGGGTGCAGGCGGATTCGTGGGACGGCATCTGGTGCGTTCGCTGGTGGCGCGCGGTGAAAGCATCATCGCCGTCACCCGTCAGCCGGTGGACTTTGACACGGCCAATGTCGAAGCCCTCGTCGGCGACTTGCGGGAACCCGGACAGTTCATACCGCTCGTCACTCGCAGCCGTGCAGTTGTCCACCTCGCGTCCCGTTCCACCCCAGGCAGCTCGGCCGGCAATGCGATGGCGGAGCTGCACGACAACCTGCACCCGACCCTGGCCCTGCTGCAAACCCTGCAGCACAAGCCGCAGACCAAGCTGCTTTACCTGTCATCGGGCGGCAGCCTTTATGATGCCAACCCGCGTGAATTGGCGACAGAAACGGCGGATATCCATCCGCGTTCATACCACGGCGCGGGTAAAATAGCCGCCGAACATTTCATCTCCGCGTGGT
>DATKUQ010000207.1:0-13846 GCA_035530495.1 Burkholderiales bacterium | reverse complement strand
GCGGCGGCCAGTGCGCGATAACCGATCAGCCCGGCGCAAAGCAGTGGCGCGGCTTCGGCATCCGTGTATGCGTCGGGCAAGACAAAACAATAGCGCGCGTCGGCCAGCGCGTATTCGGCGTAGCCGCCGTCCAGGGTATAGCCAGTGAACTGCGCCGCGTCGCAGAGGTTTTCGCGGCCACTCGCACAATAAGCGCAATGGCCGCAGGTGCGCCCGAGCCAGGGCACACCGACGCGCTGCCCGAGGGCGAATCCCTCCGCGTTTGCGCCTTTTTCCACCACCACACCCACGATTTCATGGCCGAGAATGAGGGGCAGCTTCGCTTGCTGCAGATCGCCGTCCCTGACGTGCAGATCGGTGCGGCACACGCCGCAGGCATGCACCTCGAGCAGGATTTCACCAAGTCCGGGTTTGGGGCGAGGCAGATCCGCTTGTCGCAAGGGCCGACGCTGCGCGTCCAGAATCATTGCTTTCATTCGCCCCCCCATCCCGCCAGGCACCCTCGTCCGGAATTGGGCCGTCGGAGCGGCAAGCGGCGGATAATCATGGCCGGCCCGCCGCCCCGGTCCTCGTTCAATTCACGCGCAACACGACGAACAGGCTTTGTCCGCGGCGTTTGACCAGGAGCAGAACGCTGTCCTTGGCCGTGTCCAGCACGCGCCGCAGTTCGGCGACGTCGGCGATCGGCTGATGGTTTGCTTCCGTGATGAGGTCGCCCGATTGCAGTCCGGCGAGGGATGCCGGACCTCCCTCGTCGACGTCGGAAACGAGCGCGCCCCGCTCGCCCTCCAGCCCAAGCTGCTTCGCCAAGTCCGGCGTCAGCGCCTGCACGCTGAGGCCGAACTTGGCGAATTGATCTGTCGTCGGAGCCGGCTGCTTGGCGGCGGCAACCGCTTCCGTGGGCATCTTGCCGATGGTGACGATGAAAGTCTCTTCCTTGCCATTGCGCACGACGCCGACCCTGGCTTTGACCCCCGGCGCAGTGGCGGCCACCAGGTTGCGCAGTTGACGATTGTCCTGCACCTCCTTGCCATCGAAGCGCACGATGACATCGCCCGCCTTGAGGCCGGCCTTATCCGCCGGAGAGCCCTTGTTGACCTGGGAAATCAGCGCGCCTGTGGCGTCGGCCAGGTGAAACTGCTTGGCGAGGTCCTCGGTGACGTCCTGGATCACGACCCCGAGCATGCCGCGCGTGATCGGCTTACCCTTTATTAAGGTGGGCAGCATCGCCTTGATCATGTTCGTGGGGATGGCAAAGCCCACCCCGGCGGACTGGCCTTCGCCGCCCAATCCCCCCCCGCCGGTGGCGATCGCGCTGTTCATGCCGATGACTTCGCCGTGCATGTTCACCAGCGGGCCGCCGGAATTCCCAGGATTGATCGGCGCGTCGGTCTGCAGGAAGTCCTCGTAGTCGGCGATGCCGACGTCCGAGCGCCCTTTGGCGCTGATAATACCGATAGTGACCGTTTGCGTCAGCCCGAACGGCGCGCCGACCGCCATGACCAGATTGCCGTCTTGCATCGCGTCGGAATCGCCCAGTTGCACCGTGGGCAAATTATCCGGCACCGGGCCCTTGATTTTGATTATCGCCACGTCGGTCTTCGGATCGGTGCCCACGATCTCCGCCGGGAAGCTGCGTTTGTCGGCCAATTGCACCTTGATTTCATCCACATCGCTGACCACGTGGTAGTTGGTCAGGATATGGCCCTGCTTGTCGAGGATCATGCCGGAGCCCATGCCCTGTTGCGGGACCTTGTGCTCTTTCTGCTCGCCGCGCTGTTTCGGCTGCGGCAATTGGTCGCCAAAGAAGCGGCGCAGGAAATCGTCGCCAAACGGAAAGTCCTGGGACTGAACATTTACCATCTTCTCCGAATACACGCTGACCACCGCCGGCTTGACGTGCGCCGCCACCGCCGCAAAGGCCTTTCCCAGCTGTACCGCGGGGGCGATCACCGATTCGGGAATGGGGCCGGGCGGAACTGCTTGCGCGGAGGACGATCCGGCGGCCGCAAGCGTCGGGAACGAGCCAAGCGCGACAAACAAGGCGAGCCCTGCGGCGGCGCCCGTGGCCCGGATCTTGCACGATAGCTTCATAGCATTTACCTTTCATCGAATGTGCCGCAAACGCGCGACCTCGGCGGTGTATTTACACCGGATTAGTTTCAATTTTCAATCGCAGCCTGTCGCCTGGTTTGACAAACGTCAAGCTATGGCTACTTGGGCGGCTGCGTCCGTACGGCCGAATTCGTCCGACGCCACGCCGCTACTTGACCACGCCGGGCGGCGAAAGGTTCCGCGTCCGCGAGGGCCCGCAGGTCGAAGCTGATTCGCGCGCTCAGGCGCCGCGTTTCCGGAGCGCCTCCAGCATCCGCGAGATCAGATCCATCGGCACCGGAAACACGATGGTCGAGGACTTGTCGCCGGCTATGATGCCCAGGGTCTGCAGGTAGCGCAGCTGTATCGCCTCGGGCTGCTGCGACAGCACCTTTGCCGCCTGCATCAGCTTTTCCGAGGCCTGCAGCTCGCCCTCGGCATGGATCACCTTGGCGCGGCGCTCGCGCTCGGCCTCGGCCTGGCGCGCGATGGCGCGAATCATGCTCTCGTCGAGGTCGACGCGCTTGATCTCGACGTTCGACACTTTGATGCCCCAGGCGTCGGTCTCCTGGTCGAGCACCTGCTGGATGTCGAGGTTGAGCTTCTCGCGCTCGGCGAGCATCTCGTCGAGCTCGTGCTTGCCGAGCACCGAGCGTAGCGTGGTCTGTGCGAGCTGGCTGGTCGCGCCGTAGACGTCGACCACCTGGATCACCGCGCGCGCCGGATCGACGATGCGTAAATACACCACCGCATCGACCTTCACCGAGACGTTGTCGCGCGAGATCACGTCCTGGCTCGGCACGTCGAGCACGATGGTGCGCAGGTCCATGCGCACCATCTGCTGGATCACCGGGACCACCATGATGAGCCCGGGTCCCTTCACCTTCCAGAACCGCCCGAGCTGGAAGATCACGCCGCGCTCGTACTCGCGCAGGATCTTGATCGAAGAAACGACGAGCAGCAGCAGCGCGACGATTACGCCCAATACGATGTCGAACATTTCAGCTTCCTCCCTTGGCAGCGGAATCCGGAACCACGTCGAGGACCAGGCCGTGCATCGCGGTGACGCGCACGCGCGCGCCCGCCTTGAGCGGCGCGTCGCTGCGCACGCGCCAGTTCTCGCTGCGCACGCGCGCCCAGCCCTCCCCTTCGAAATCCTCAAGCACGTCGCCGGCGCTGCCGATCAACTCCTCGCGCCCGCTCACGACCGGACGCACCCGCGCCTTCAGCGCCATGCCGGCCACCCCGAACACCAGCAGCGCGCCCGCCCCGGCGACACCGAACACGATCGCGAGCGGCAGCTGGAAGCCGGGTGCCTCGGTGTCCATCAGCATCAGCGAGCCCACCACGAAGGCGATCAGTCCGCCGATGCCGAGCGAGCCGAACGCGGGCACGAAGACCTCCGCGACCATGAAACCGATGCCGAGCAGCATCAGCGCCAGGCCCGCGTAGTTCACCGGCAGCAGGTGCAGCGCGTACATCCCGAGCAGCACCGCAATCGCGCCGGCGACGCCCGGCAGCATCAGGCCCGGATGGAGGAATTCGATCAGCAGCGCATAGATGCCGAGCACGAGCAAGGCGTAGGCGACGATGGGGTTGGTGATTACGCCGAGGAGCTGGGTGCGCCAACCCGGCGCGAGATCCATCACCGGCGCGCCCGCGGTGTGCAGCGTGCGCAGCGCGCCGCCTGCCTGCACGCTGCGCCCGTCGAGCTTGGCGAGCAGGTCGGGGACGTCGTTCGCAATCAGGTCGATCACGTTCTTGCGCAGCGCCTCGTCAGCCGACAGGCTCACCGCCTCGCGCACCGCGCGCTCGGCCCACTCGGCGTTGCGCCCGCGCAGCTGGGCGAGGCCGCGGATATAGGCCGCAGCGTCCTGGACCACCTTGCGCATTTCGGTGTCGCGCGGCAACGGAATTTCGCCGGGCTTGACCCCCTTGCCCTTGCCCTCCGGCGCGGCCCCGTCGCCCAAGCCGCCGATCGAGATCGGCGTTGCCGCCCCCAGGTTGGTCGCCGGAGCCATCGCGGCGATATGGCTCGCATACAGAATATAGGTGCCGGCGCTCGCGGCGCGCGCGCCGGACGGCGCGACGAACGCGGCGACCGGCATCGGCGCGGCGAGAATGTCCTTGATGATGGCGCGCATCGAAATGTCCAGCCCGCCCGGGGTGTCCATCTGCAGTACAACGAGCTGCGCGCCCTGCGCGCGCGCACGTTCCATGCCGCGATGCACATAATCGGCGGTCGCGGGTCCGATCGCGCCGCTTATGCTGAGCACCAGCACCGGCGCCGGCGGCGCGGACCACGCCGGCGACGCGGACCAGAGTACAGCCAGCAGAAGGACGCACAAGCTGCGCATGCAAAACCCCCCTTTCACCCGCACAATCAAACTATAGTTCTTTTTCGCGCGCCCGACAGCGCTTCCTGTAAACTGGCGCTCCACCTATCCGATACCTGCACCCTGCCCCATGCGCGAACCCGCATCCAAGACTATTTATCTCAAGGACTACACCCCGCCGGCCTTCCTGATCCCGAGGATCGACCTCGATGTCGATATCCGCGAAGACCACGCGCTGGTGCGCGCGACCCTGGAGCTGGCAAGGAATCCCAAGTCCACCGACCTGCGGGCGCCGCTCGTGCTCGACGGCGAGGACATCGAATTGCTGTCGGTGGCGCTGGACGGCCGCGCGCTCTCGGCCGGGGAATACGCGCTCACCGCGGAGAGCCTTTGCATTTCCACGGTGCCAGAGCGCTTCACGCTGGAAACCGTGTCGCGCATCCGCCCGCAGCAGAACACCCGGCTCGAAGGCCTGTACGCATCGAGCAACGGCTTTTTCACGCAGTGCGAGGCGCAGGGCTTTCGCCGCATCACCTGGTTCATCGACCGGCCCGACGTGATGGCGCGCTACACCAACACCATCCATGCCGAACGCGAGCGCTACCCGGTGCTGCTCTCGAACGGCAACCGCATCGCCGCGGGCGAGGAGGCGGACGGCCGGCACTGGGCAAAATGGGAGGACCCGTTTCCCAAGCCTTGTTATCTCTTTGCGATGGTGGCGGCGAAGCTGAAAAAGCTTGAGGACAGCTTCGTCACCCGCTCCGGACGCGCGGCGCAGCTCGCCGTCTATGTCGAGCCGGGCAAGCTCGACCAGTGCGGCTTCGCCATGCGCTGCCTCAAGAGCGCGATGAAATGGGACGAGGACGTGTTCGGCCTGGAGCTCGATCTCGACGGCTACATGATCGTGGCCGTGAGCGACTTCAACTCCGGCGCGATGGAGAACAAGGGACTCAACATTTTCAACACGCGTTACGTGCTCGCCCGGCCCGACACCGCGACCGACATCGACTACCAGAACATCGACCGCGTGGTCGCGCACGAGTACTTCCACAACTGGACCGGCGACCGCGTCACCTGCCGCGACTGGTTCCAGCTGTCGCTGAAGGAAGGCCTCACCGTATTTCGCGACCAGGAGTACGGCGCCGACATGTACTCGCGCCCGGTGCAGCGCATCGTCGAGGTGCGCGGCCTGCGCGCGGCGCAGTTTCCCGAGGACGCGGGGCCGATGGCGCACCCCGTGCGCCCTGCCGCCTACATGGAGATCCGCAATTTCTACACCATGACGGTGTACGAGAAGGGCGCGGAAGTGGTGCGCATGCAGCACACGCTGCTCGGGCCGGCGCTGTTCCGCAAGGGCATGGATCTTTATTTCCGCCGCCACGATGGCCAGGCGGTGACCACCGACGATTTCGTGCAGGCGATGCAGGACGCCGCGGGAACGGATTCGGGCATCGACCTCGGCCAGTTCCGCCTCTGGTACGAGCAGGCGGGCACGCCGCTGGTGCAGGCGCAGGCCCATTACGATGCGGCCGCGAAGCGCTATACCCTCACGCTGGAGCAGTCCTGCCCGCCCACGCCCGGACAGGAGACCAAGCTGCCGTTCCACATTCCGTTCGCGCTGGGCCTGGTGGGGCCTGACGGAGCCGACCTGCCGCTGACGCTCGAAGGCGAACAGCCCGCTGACCGAGCCGCACGCGCGCCGAAAACCGAAGAAACCACACGCGTCCTTTCTCTGCGACAGCAGCAGGAGCGTTTCGTGTTCGTCAATGTGGATGCGCCCCCGGCGCCTTCGCTGCTGCGCGATTTTTCCGCGCCGGTGGTGGTGAAATACGACTACAGCGAAGCCGAACTCACGCATCTGATGGCGCACGATGCCAACGCCTTCAACCGCTGGGAGGCGGGCCAGCGGCTTGCGCTCGAACTGATGCTGCGCGGCATCGCAGCGCGGCGCGCGGGCGGCGGACTGGAGACGCCGCAGGCCTTCGTACGCGCGTTCGCGCGGGTGCTGGCCGACGCGCCGCGCGATCCGGCTTTCGGCGCCGAAGCCCTGGCGCTGCCCTCCGAAGTCTATATCGCGGAGCAGCTGGACGAAGTCGATCCGGACGCGATACACGCGGTGCGCAACCGCCTGCGCCGCGGCCTGGCGCAGGCTCTGAAGAAGGAACTGCTTGCCACCTACCGCGCGCAGACCGTGCCCGGCCCCTACAGCCCGGACGCGCAGGCGGCGGGCAAGCGCGCGCTGCGCAATCTGTGCCTGAGCTATCTGCTGGAACTCAATGACGCCGAGATGCGCGCGCTCGCGCTGGCCCAGTTCGGGCGCGCCGACAATATGACCGATGCCATCGCCGCGCTCAGCGCGCTCGCCAACTGCGACTGCGCCGAGCGCATGCAGGCGCTGGATGCGTTTTACGCCAAATGGAAGGACGAGCCGCTGGTGGTGGACAAGTGGCTGGCGGTGCAGGCGGGCTCGCGCCTGCCCGGCACGCTGGCCGAAGTGCAGAAGCTGCTTGCGCATCCCGCGTTCGAAATCCGCAACCCGAACAAGGTGTACGCGCTGATCCGCAGCTTCTGCGGCAACCACGTGCGCTTTCACGCCGCCGACGGCAGCGGCTACGCCTTCCTCGCCGACCAAGTGATCGCGATCGACGCCTTCAATCCGCAGGTCGCGGCGCGCATGGCGCGCGCATTCGACCGCTGGCGCAAATTCGACGCCGGGCGCAGGCAGCACGCGAGCGCCGCGCTCGAGCGCATCCGCGATGCGCAAGGGCTGTCGAACGATGTCGCCGAAATCGTGAGCAAGGCGCTGGTGTAGATTGACTAACAGTTGGCCGTCGCGACTCGATCTGGCAGGCGATGTCGGCCGTCCAAGGTCTACGCGGTGCGCGATATGTCCATTAGTTTGCGAATTGGTGCAGACCCACTCCAAGCATTGGCGCAGGCCCAAACGTGAACGTCTGAAATATGTCCATTTGGCCCATTTACTTTTGGCCTGAATGGTCGCTTACTCAGCGCAAGGGCAACGCTACTGAAAGGTGGCGGCGCAAAACTATCGGTCTAAACCTTCGACACGAACGCATGGCGGCGGGGTCGCCGGTCAACGAATGCCGCCATTCCGCAACGTTTTACGCGTGAAGGCATCCATACAAGACCGCTAACATCACTTGAAACACTTATAGGATAGCCGTTGCATGGATAAGAAATTCAAAATTAGTGAGACGAAGGTCAAAGAAGTGGTCAAACGCGCGCTACCCAAGGGGGCAACGCTCATGGGCACTTATGATGGCGGCTTCGGCCGAATCGGCGTGGTCTATACGCGTCACGGGGGCTGTGACCTATGCGGTGCTTCTGCCAAGGTCATGGGTCTGGATTCGTCCGAAGGCAAGTACAGCGCTGGCCAAGTATGCCTGCAATGCGCCGCTATAGCATTAGGGGGTGACGCATCTAAAGTGGCGACGCTAGAGTCGAAGCTTGAAGTATTGGATAAGCCATCTCCTTTCTTGACATTGAAAGGGGTGGAATATACCCGCCTCAGTGACGGTGAAATCGTGCATAGCCCGGCCTCTCACAGGGTGCAAAAAGACAAAGCCTAAACGGTCACCATAATCCCGGCGCTTCGCGTCGAGCTACGGTTGAATCGCTGTACGGTCGAAGCGCGAACGACCGCTGCGCGTCGACAGCGGAAATGCTTTCTTCTCGGTGTGTGTGGCTGCTCCCGGCCGATAGTGATGGCACGAGGGCCGCACCCCATTGCCGTCATTGGCTGTGCCACCGAATGCTCCGGCGTAGGCTTACTGAGGGGCGCTTCGAATACGCGCTCCCGGCCGAGGCCGTGTGAAAACGCGCGCTCACTTCTCAAAAGTGGACAATGATGTTTTGCAGAGCAAGAATGCCCGGTCTTTGGTGGTTCCAGAAAAAGTAGCCGCTGAATTTCATTGAAAGAAGTGGGAAATCTTTTTTGAAAATCTCGGAATTTGGCGCTGCCGCACAATCTCGGCCATGAGCCGCCATTGGCGATTCTTCCAGAAAACCACCATTCAAGCTGGGCAGAGCCTCCCCCGTGTGCCGCCGCCGCAGTTGCTCCGACTGCTATTCCCCATCAGGACGGCCCTTGCCTCGCGGCCGGCCGCGAACCAGAATGCGATCGCCACCGATCGCGCCGAAGTGAAGCAGGTGCAGCATCCGCTCGGACTTGTGCTCTTCGTTGACATCGCGCAGGCGCGCCTCGAGCACCTGATCCATCGCGATCACGCTCAACACCCGTTGCGGGTCAGCGCGGTCTACGATCGGTACGCTCGATACGTCGAACTCGGCCATCAGGTTGGCCAGTTCGCGAAGGGTCATATCGGGATAGCCGACCACCGGTTCGCGCGCCATCAGCGCGTCGACGCTCGCTGGCGGGTCGGCACCGGGTCGCAACGACGCGCCGTAGAGCTGGTGGCCGGTGACCACCCCGGTGAGCCGGCCAGCGTCGTCGAGCACCGGGTACAGTCGCTGTACGTGGGTGCGGCTGCGCTTTAACCCGCCGGACTGCGCTCCGAACGCCGCTCTCAGCGCGGATTCCAGGCTCGCGCCGCTGCGAAGACACAGGAATTTCGGCGGCATCATCTCGCTTACAAGGTACGCCTCCAACGGATCGACCGAGTATTCGCGCGTCAGATGGGTGCCCTTGCGCACGACCTTCTCGGTCAGCACCGAGCGCTTGAGCACCAGCACCGAGAGCAGGAACGCGACCGTGGAGGACACGACCAGTGGCATCACCGCGTCCCACTGATGGGTAAGCTCCATCGCGAACACCACCCCGGTCAGCGGGCTGCGCATCACCCCGCCGACCACCGCCGCCAGGCTCATCAATGCCCAGAATCCGGGCGCGACCGGCGGAAACACGTACGCCAGCAGCGAGCCGAGCGCCGCGCCGATCATGAACACCGGCGCCAGCACGCCGCCAGAGGTACCGGAGCCGAGCGACAGACTCCAGATCAGCGTCTTCACCACGAGGATGCCAACAATCAGCGCCAGCGTCGCCCGGCCCGCGAGCAGCGTGCCGATGACGTCGTACCCTACGCCGAGCGCGCGCGGTTCGAACAGGCCACCTATGCCGATGATCAGGCCGCCGATCGCCGGCCACCACATCCAATGGATCGGGAGTTTGCGGAACATATCCTCGGACAGGTATACGAGCGAGGTCGCGAGCCAGGCAACGAAGCCGCCGACAATCCCCGCCGCCGCGCACAGCACGAGGTCGGGCCACACCAGCGGCGGCAGCGCGTGCTGGGTCGGAAAGATCGCCGCAGGGCCGAGCAGCCGCCAGCGCAGGGCGGTGGCAACCACCACCGCCAGCGACACCGGCACGAACGAGCGCGGCCTAAACTCGAACAACAGCAGCTCGACCGCGAGCAGAATCGAGGCGAGCGGCGCATTGAACGTGGCCGCCATTCCGGCGGCCGCGCCGGAGACGAGCAGCGTCTTGCGCTCGTCCGCAGTGAGCGACAGCGTCTGCGCCAGCAGCGAGCCGAACGCGCCCCCGGTCATGATGATCGGCCCTTCGGCGCCAAACGGGCCGCCGGTGCCGATAGTGATCGCCGCCGAGACCGGCTTGAGCAAGGCGATGCGCGGCCTGATCCTGCTGCCGTTGCGCAGGATCGCCTCGATCGCCTCCGGCATGCCGTGGCCGCGGATCGCCTCCGAGCCGTAGCGCGCCATGAGTCCGACCGCGATGCCACCGAGCACGGGCGCACCGACGATTAGCCACCACGCATGATGGTCGGCACCCGGCGCGACCAGCGCGGTGGCGAGCCTGTGGTAGAAGACCAGGTTCGTGATCAAGCCGATCAGCTTCAGCAGCGCATCGGCCACGACCGCCGCCACTGCGCCCACCGCCAGCGCCAGCGCGCTGATCAGCACGATTTGCGGATGCACCGAATAGTCGCCGAGGCGGGGTGGCACCGGGGGGCGCGCGGCGGCGATGTGCGGTCTCATGCGAATTCCAGAAGGGAGGTCTATAACAATATATATCACACTGTGATATATTGTAATACAGAGGCTCATACCACTTTGGATAAGGCTTGTTCTTGATGAGCACACCTTTCAAGAGGAAATTGGCGTTCCTGCCGTTCCACCATACATGTATGAGGGTGATGCCGTGATACTTCAAAACGAAATCCGGCCAATTTCACTTATGGGCATGGGCCTGGTCACGTTGGCGCCGAACGCAAGCGCGCAGTCCTACCCGCTTTGCCGGAACAGAAAAATCTGCTCGCAAAGCGGGGAACGTCCATATATAAGACTCGCCCAATTTGTCAGGCGACTTGTCGCAGCAATGATGCAGGGAGCGGTATGCCCTACAGGTCGATGCGAAGAAAGCAGAAACCGCATGCAATCGTGAGACCTGCCGGGTAGAACGTGATCTATGAACGGCAGAAGTTAACACGAAAGGAGTTGGATAAATGGAACACCGGAGCCAAGATGATTGCAGGTCCGGGCGGCGTGGGTTTCTTAAAGCGGCGGCCGTCGCCGGCATTGCGCAAGCGGCATTTCCGTTCATCGGCAAAGCACGTGGGGCGGAATCCCGTGAATCCGTCCTGATCGGTCTCAATGACCCCTTTACGGGTGCTTACGCCGAGCTCGGCAAGAATGAGCAGATCGGCTGTGAGCTTGCGGTGGAGCAGGTCAATGCCAAGGGCGGTATCCTTGGTCGAAGAGTAGAGTTAATCTCCGAGGATTCGACCAGCACCGATACTGGCGCCGCAGTGCAGAAGGCGCGCCAGCTGATCGAGCGCGACAAAGTGCATTTCCTTCTTGGCAATGTGAACTCGGCGATGGCGCTGGCGATCGGGCAGGTCTCGAACGAACTGAAGACACTTCATATTGTGACCGGCGGCCATACAGACGCAGTTACCGGAACCGACTGCCACTGGAATGTATTCCGCGTCGGTAACACGTCGCGTATGGAAACTAACGCGGTTTCACAGACGCTGGTTAGCAAATATGGCAAGAAGTGGTACTTTATCACCCCGGACTATGCGTTCGGCCACGCCTTGCAAAAGGGCTTCGAGGCGAGCCTCAAAAAATTCGAGGGTACCGAGGTTGGTGTTTCCCTGACACCATCTGGCATCGCGGACTACTCGCCGTACTTCGTCGCGGCGCAGGCGGAAAATCCGGACGTCATCATTTTTCTTACTGCTGGCAATGACGCCGTCAACTCACTGATGCAAGCTGCGCAATTCGGTTTGCACAATAGGTTTTACATCGCCGGTGCGCAGCAGGAGCTCGAGGTTCTCGAGGCGCTAACACCAGACGCGCGCATTGGTACGTGGGTGTTCGAATGGTATTGGAAGCAGCCGAAGGTGCCGCACGTCGCAGAATTTGTAGCAGCCATTAAGAAAAAGTCCGGACGGGTTCCGACCGCGCGCACTTGGTTCGGCTACGTCTCAGTCTGGACTTGCGCGTTGGTTGCCAACGAGAAAAAGACGCTTGACCCCGTGAAGCTCGCCAAAGCGCTCGAGGGCTTCAAGCTGCCACCCGAAGTGGCGTTGACGCCAAACGAGATATTTTACCGTGCTGGCGACCACCAGCTAATGTCCGACCTCTACGTCGGGCATGCGGTGGAGCGTGGGGCCGAGCCCGACGATCTGTTTCAAGTCGACGAGATCGTCAGGGGTGTCACTGCGGCATTACCGGTCGCGCAGACCGGGTGCAAGCTTACATGGCCGACCTGACCGCGCCCCCTTGGGGAGCAGGACGACTTGCGGCGCCGGCAGGTGCCTGCAACGCGTAAAGCGGGCCCTGTTTCATATTTCCGCTTTTGTGCGCCGGGTTCGCAAAAACCCTTGCGTAATCCATGTCGCCCGTCGTGATGTGTTCAGTCAGCCGCTTGTGAGCAATCTCAATCGCTTCACGCGACACGCCTGCCTTCTCCCTGAGCGACTTTTGCGCGAAATCGTGCATAGCGGCATTGAACTGCCCGTGTTCTTCAATCGTCGGCACCGAGGACAAGGTAGTAGCCGACATCTCCCAATGGATCAAAACGGTCGCGGCGGGGAAGAAGCCTTGAACCCAAACCGAGCTCGCGCTCGGGTAGCGTCGCGTTGCGCGATCGTCAGCGAAGTTGGGCGATTTTCTTCTGCACCCGCTGATCGAAGCGCTCCAGGGTCACGATGACGCGCTGGTGCGTGCCGTCGCCTATGAGTTCGACTGCATCGGCCGCCGATACACGGAACGTAAGCAGGCGGCCATCGATCTTGATCAGTTCGGCTTCGGCGCTCACGCGCATGCCCACCGGGGTTGCCGCGAAGTGGCGCACATCGAGGTGCGTACCCAGGCTCTGCTGCCCCAGCGGCAGCAGATGCTCGACTGCGGCCAGTGCTGCCGCCTCGATCAGGTTGATCATCACCGGCGTCGCCAGCACGTGCACGCGGCCGCTGCCCACTTTAGGCGCGGTGTGCTGCTCGCCCACCACCAATTCGGCCGCGCCTTTCAGGCCCAGCGTCAATCCGGGAATAGGGTTCATCGCTTACCTTCGTAGACAGGTGCTCAATCGTAAGGGATGCCCACCGCGAAAACCTTGACGCAAGGCAAGATCGAGCAAATCCGACGCGGCCGGCGCCGCGCGCAGACCGCGACGCTGCGCCGAATGCCGGTGCGCCTTTATCGTGAAGCTCCCCGACCGCGCCGATGCGTTACCATGGCGGCGTCCGAGCCGGACGTCAGCGGACACCCAACAATCGGAGGAATGGCGATGCAGTCCTACTTTATTCAATCGGGCGCAGGGCAGACCACCCTGGAACGGCGCGAGGTGCCGCAGCCGGAGCCCGGACCAGGGCAGATTCTGCTGCGTCTGCACGCGGCCGGGCTCAACCGCGGCGAGTTCATCGCCGGCCATGGCCTGAGCAAGCCGGGCGCGGCCAAGCCCGCGGGCGGCGAAGGCGCGGGCGAGGTCGTCAAGCTCGGCGCCGGCGTTTCCGACTTCAAGCCGGGTGAGCGCGTGATGGGACGCTGCCCCGGGGCTTTCGCCGAATACGCGCTGATGGGCGCGCGCGAGGCGGTCGCCATCCCGGCGCGCCTGTCCTGGGAAGAGGCGGCCGGCATCCCGCTCACCTTCATGGTGGTGCACGACATGCTGATCGCCCAGGGGCGGCTCGCCGCCGGCGAATGGCTGCTCATAACCGGCATCTCTTCCGGCGTTGGCGTCGCGGCGCTGCAAACGGCGAAAGCGCTGGGTGCAAAAGTGATCGGCACCTCGGGCTCGGCCGACAAGCTCGAGCGGCTGAAAGCGGCCGGGCTCGATGCAGGGATACGCACGCGCGCCGGCGACTTTTGCGATGCGGTGCTGGCCGCGACCGGCGGCAAGGGCGCGAACCTCGTCGTCAACAACGTCGGCGGCTCGGTGTTCGCCGAATGCGTGCGTGCGCTCGCCTTCC
>DATKUQ010000206.1:0-2280 GCA_035530495.1 Burkholderiales bacterium | reverse complement strand
TCCTGTCCCAGGGCAGGAGCAGGGACGGATAGCCGAACGAACGGCTCACGACCAGATGGGTGACTTCAGGAATCGTGCCGGTTTCGACGATCACCAGATCGTCAAGCCGCCCGATTTTGTCCGCCTTGAGATACACCCTGCGGCCCAGTATCTCCCCCAGGAAAAACTCGTTCTCGAGTGCGGCGACCATCGCAGGCTCTCCCCTCAGCTCAACAACAGAATGAACTTGTATGCCATCAGGCAGACCAGGAACAGCAGATAGACGCGCAGGAACATCAGCGCGGCCTTTACCCCGGGCGACATACGGATCCGCGGCTCGCGATAGCGCTGGTTGATCTCCCCGATCTTGCGAAACAGGCGTTTCAGGCTGGCGTGCATGGCCGCTTCCCCCTATTGGAACAGGTTCGGGAACATCACGCTGATCCCGTAGAGCGAAGACAGAAGCACGATAACGACGACAATCAGTCCGCCGATCAGGTTCTGCCAAACGCCATTGCAGTAATCCCCCATCGTGGGCCGGTCGTTGAGCAGCAGGATCAGGAATACCAGCGCCGCCGGCAGCAGCGTCACCGCGACCACCTGTACGAACAGCGTGATCAGCACCAGCGGCGCGCCCGGAATCAGCACCACCAGGCCAGCGGTGATCAGGGTGAAGAAATAGCTCGCGTAGAACCATGGCGCCTGCTTGATGTTCTGGTTGAGCGAGTGCGCCCAGCCGAATATTTCGCCGAACGCCCAGGAACTCGCGAGCGAGATGCAGATGGCGCCGAGCAGCCCGGCATCGAACAGGCCGATCGCCATGAAGGTGCCGATATAGCGGTCGGTCCGCATCAGGTGCTCGGCTGCCTGTCCTGCGCTGTCGATTTCCACGCCGTGCAAGGTCGTGCCAACGACGATGACGATGAAAATCGCCACCACGATGGTGAGCGCGGAGCCGAGCAGGGTATCGAATTTGCCCCAGGGGATGTCCTTTTCCTGCATGCCCTTGTCCACCACCGCGCTTTGCTGGAAAAACAGCATCCACGGCGCGATGGTGGTGCCGATGTTGGCCATGAGAAAGAAAAACAGCTGGCCGTTGAAACCGCCGGGGAAGTTCGGGACCAGGCCCTGCTTGAGGATGTCCGCAACCGACGGATGGATCATGAAGGCGCCCGGGATATAGATCAGATTCAGGGCGCAGAACAGGAGCGCAATTTTCTCCCAGGTCCAGTAGCGGCCGTTCAAGACGATGATGGCCATCAGCAGCACCACGCCGGTGACCGTCAGCCAGGGCGCCACGCCGAATATGCTGAGGGCTGCGGTCATGCCGATGAATTCGGTGACCAGCGTCAGCCAATCGACCAGCATCAGGTCGAGCAGCGAGAACCAGCCCCAGAACGCGCCGAAGCCGTCGAAAATCGCCTCCGCGTGGCCGCGCTTGGTGACCGCGCCCAGGCGCACCGTCATCTCCTGCACATAGTAGGCCACCGGGATGAGGAGCAGCAGGAACCAGATCAGGTGGTAGCCGTACTTCGCGCCCGTGGCCGCATAGGTAGTGATGCCGCCGGCATCGTTGTCGGCGACCATGACCACGATGCCGGGACCGGCGATGATCAGGTAGAGCCGGATCGCCTTCCATATCTTGCGCAGCTTGTAATACAGCTTGGAGAAGAAATTCATTGCGCGAACTCTATGGGCTTTTTATCGCAACAACGGGACGACGGACGCAGCCGCCCGTAGCCGTGCATGGCAACGACTGCGCGCGAACGGGGACGCCGTATAATACTCCATGGCCGCGGGCAAATTGGCGGAAAACATCATGCATTTCGCGCGCGTGCTGCGCGCGGCGGGGCTGCCGATCGGTCCGGACCGGGTGGTCGATGCGCTGCGCGCGCTGCAGACCGCCGGTATCGAGCGGCGCGAGGATTTGTACTGGACGCTGGCCGCGGTGTTCCTGTCCAAGCACGAACAGCAGGAATTGTTCGATCAGGCTTTTCATGTCTTCTGGCGCGACCCGTAGATGCTGGAGCGCATCATGAGCCTGCTGCTGCCGCAGATCTACGGCCGCACCGGCGTGGCCGAGCAAGCCGAAGCGAGCAGGCGGCTTTCCGAGGCGCTGTACGCGAAACATGAGCAGGCCGAGGAGCAGGGACAGCAGCAGGAAGTGGAAATCGACGCCAGCCTCACCTTTTCCCAGAGCGAGTTGCTGCAGTATGCCGACTTCGAGAGCATGAGCGGCGCCGAGCTGGCGCAGGCGAAGAAATTGATCGCGCGCCTGCGACTGCCCATTCCCGAAGCGCG
>DATKUQ010000205.1:0-6806 GCA_035530495.1 Burkholderiales bacterium | reverse complement strand
CGACATCTACGGCAAAAAGAGTGCGAACCCGATCGCGCAGATCTGGTCGGGCGCGATGATGCTCGAGCATCTGGGCCACGCCGATGCCGGCGCCGCGATGCTGCGCGCAATCGAGAAGGTGCTGGTCGACGGCCCGCGCACGCCCGACCTCGGCGGCAAGGCCAGCACCGAAGACGTGGGCAAGGCCGTCGCCGCATTGATCTGACAAAGACGTCAACCAAACCAAGAAGAGAGTGCGCATGAAACAATACAGGATAGCGGCTATCCCCGGCGACGGCATCGGCAAGGAAGTCATCGCCGAGGGCGTCAAGGTTCTCAATACGCTCGCGCGGCAATCGAAGCGCTTCAAGTTCAGCTTCAAACAGTTTCCCTGGAGCAGCGACTATTACTTGAAGCACGGCTGTTACATCCCCGCCGGCGGCCTGGAAGAACTGAAAAAGTTCGACGCCATTTTCTTCGGCGCCGTGGGCAGCCCCAAGGTGCCCGACCACGTCTCGCTGTGGGGCCTGCGCCTGCCGATCTGCCAGGGCTTCGACCAGTACGCCAACGTGCGCCCGGCGCGGGTGCTGCCCGGCGTGCAAAGCCCGCTCAGGGACGGCAAGGGCATAGACTGGGTGATCATCCGCGAGAACTCCGAAGGCGAATATTCCGGCTCGGGCGGCCGCGTGCATCAGGGCCTGCCCGAGGAAATCGCAACCGAGACCTCGGTGTTCACGCGCACCGGCGTCGAACGCATCCACCGCTTCGCCTTCGAACTGGCGGCCAAGCGAGCGCGCAAGCACCTGACGCTGGTGACCAAATCGAATGCGCAGCGCCACGGCATGGTGCTGTGGGACCAGATCTTCTACGAAGTGGCCAAGGACTATCCGCGCGTGAAAACGCAACGCATCCTGGTCGACGCGGTGACCACCGTCATGACGCTGAAGCCGGAAACGCTGGACGTGATCGTCGCCTCCAACCTGCATGCCGACATCCTCTCCGATCTGGCCGCCGCGCTCTCGGGCAGCCTCGGCATCGCCCCCACCGCAAACCTGAATCCGGAGCGCAAGTTCCCGTCGATGTTCGAGCCGATCCACGGCTCGGCTTTCGACATCACCGGCAAGGGCATCGCCAACCCGATCGCGACATTCTGGACCGCGGCGATGATGCTGGAGCACCTCGGTGAGGCACAGTCGGCGGCGCGGCTGATGCGCGCGATCGAAGCGGTGACCGCGAAACGGGTATTCACGCCCGACCTGGGCGGCAGCGCGCGCACCGCCGAGGTGACCCGGGCAGTGTGCGGTTTTCTGCGACAATAACTATCGGAAGACAGCTGCAGCTGCGACTTCCGAACTAACGCAGGAGGAAGCATGAATATCGCCAACAACGTCGAGCGCGTCGCGCGCGAGTTCCCCGACCGCCAGGCCATCGTATTCGAAGGCAAGGACATCAGCTACGGCGCGCTAGACGCCTGCGCCTGTGCCCTCGCCCATTCGCTCAGGGCCAACGGCGTGCGCCGCGGCGACCGCGTCGCGCTCTATCTGCCCAACATCCCGGCGTTCATGCTCGCCTACCTCGCCGGCGAAAAACTCGGTGCCATCGTGGTCTCGGTGAATTCGATTTTCAAATCGGAGGAAGTCAAGTACCTGCTCAACGACTCCGGCGCCAAGGTCGTGTTCACCACGGCCGAGCTGCTGCCCAACGTGCCGCGCCACGAATGCCCGTCAGTCGAGAAGACCGTGATCTGCGAGGGAGAGGCTGCCGGCGAAATCGTGCTCGGCGACTGGCTCGCCGCGGGCAAGCCGGTATTCAAGACCGAGGACATGGCCGCCGACGACCCGGCGGTGCTGCTGTATTCCTCCGGCACCACGGGTTTTCCCAAGGGCGTGACGCTCACGCACAACAACCTCATCACCAACACCCGCGCCGCGGTGAACTGCTCGCACCACGGCCCGAAGGACCGGCTCGCGATCTTCCTGCCGCTGTTCCACGTGTTCGCGCAGAACTACATCATGAACGCCGGCTTCGTCGCCGGCGCGACCCTGGTGCTGTTTCGCCGCTTCGTGCCCGATGCCGTGTTGGACGCGATCGAGCGCGAGCGCGTCACCATGTTCTTCGGCGTGCCGACGATCTACATCACGCTGCTCGGCGCCAACGTGCCGAAGGAAAGGCTGGCGTCGATCCGCTACTATTTTTCCGCCGCGGCGACCATGCCGCAGGAAATCTCGCGGCGCTGGACCGAGACCTACGGCCCGGCCGTGCACGAGGGCTACGGCCTTACCGAATGCTCGCCCTGCGCCGCCTACAACCACGTCAGCAAGCACAAGTTCGGCAGCGTCGGCACTGCGATCGAGGACTTCGAGGTGAAGATCTTCGACGAGAACGACCGCGAACTGCCGCGCGGGGAATGGGGCGAGATTGTGATGCGCGGCCCGGGCGTGATGAAGGAATACTGGGGCAGGCCCGAGGACACGGCGCAGGCGTTGCGCAGCGGCTGGCTGCATTCCGGCGACATCGGCAGGATGGACGAGGAAGACTATATTTTCATTGTCGACCGGGTGAAGGACATGATCAACGCCTCCGGCTTCAAGGTCTGGCCCGCCGAGGTCGAGCACTACCTGTACCAGATTCCGCAGATCAAGGAAGTCGCCGTCTACGGCATACCCGACGATCTCAAGGGCGAGAGCGTGTGCGCGGCGGTGGTGCTCAAGGATGGCGCGCAGCTCGGCGCCGAAGAGGTCATCGGCTGGTGCAAGGAAAAGCTCGCCGCCTACAAGACGCCGGCGCGCGTCGACATCGTCAAAGAACTGCCCAAGAGCGCCACCGGCAAGATCTTGAAGCGCATGCTGCGACAGCAAACCTAGGCAATTCCGCGGCGCGGCCGAACGGCGGAAACGTTTGCGACTGCCGGATTGCGGCACCGGTCCATCGGTGCCATGCAGCGTCAGAGGCGCGTCGGCGCGGCGCGCGTGCCCGAACCTCGCTGCGGCAGCATCGGCATGGCGAAACCCTGCTGGTAGCCGCCACGCGCGACGAGCATGAATTTCCACAGCGCGCCGCCCGCAATCGCTAAGGCGCCGCCCGCGGCGAGGCAGGCCGGAGCGATTCCTGGAATTGCGAGCGCAAGCGCAAATAGCAATGCGGGCAGCGCGTGTCCGGCGACATGCAGCGGCAGGCTTATTGCACCGATGGTCCGACGCGCCAGCGGCACAATGCCGCATGCCGCCGCGGTCGCGCGGTAGCGTACCCACAAGGCGGCATTCAGCGCCACCAGCGCGAGCCCGGCGACTGCGAGCGAAGGCGCGGAAGTTGCCAGGCCATGGAACAAAAAGGACGCGAGCGCCAGAAGCCCGAGCCCCTCGAGCAGGCCGGTAGCGGCGATCATCCAGGGAATCAGCGGCACGCGCCAGGCCGGAATGCCGCGCGCAAGGTGCAGGATCTTCGCCTGGCAGACCAGAAACGCGATAGCCGCCGCGGCGCCCGCCAGCGCGGGCAAGGCCCCCGGCCAGACGAAACCGGCAAGCACCGCGGGATAGAACACGCCGACGGCGTAGATCTCGCGCGTCATCCAGCTCGTCTGCGGCCTCGAGACGGCGCGCCAGAAGCGCAGCTTGCGCCCGATTTTCAGGAACACGAAGAACAGTCCGATAGCCATCAGCGCGGCGGCGATGGCGTACAGCGCTCCCAGGCGCGCGGCCGGAACGATCCCCGCCTGCGCGGCCAGCCACGCAACCACCGCCAGGCCGGAACCGGCGCCGCCGAACATCCAGTTCATCGCTGCGCGCCAGTCCCACAGCGTTTGCAGCGGACCGACGAGCGGATTGGCCGGGTCGCTCAGCCGTTCCTCATCGGCCCCGGCGGCCCCGGCCGCGCGTCCGGGTACCGCCGGCGTGGTGTAGAGATACTTGATTTGCGGATCGGTGCCGAGAGCGGCGTTCAGTTGGAAACTCGGCTGCTCGCGCACCAGCTTCGACACCTTGCTCTCCGGGTTTCTGAAATCGCCGAAATGGATCGCCTGCGCGATGCACGCTGCCGAACAAGCGGGTGTGGCTTCCGGATCGACGCCCGGCGTAAGGCCCCGGGCGAGTCCGTCATCGACGCGGTCTTTGCAGAACGTGCACTTCTGCGCCACGCCGAGGCGCTCATCGTGCCTGACCGCCTGCTCCTGAACCGTTTCGCGGCCGTAATACCAGCGCTGCTCGTGCGCGATGGTGCGCGCCTGGTAGGGGCAGGCGACTGCGCAATAGGCGCAGCCGATGCAGATGTCGTAGTTCTGCACTACCAGCCCATCGGCGCGCTGCGAGGTGGCCCCGGTCGGGCACACCGGCACGCAGGGCGGCTCGGCGCAATGCTGGCAGCCCGTGACCAGGAACAGGCGCTCGACATCCGGAAATGCGCCGACCTCTACGTCCACCACGCGCCGCCATTGCACCCCTGGCAAGGTGTCGTTGGCGTGTTTGCAGGCGATGGTGCAGGTCTGGCAGCCGACGCAGCGGTTGACATCGATTACCATGCCCCAGCGCGGGGTATGGACTTCCGCAGCCGGGTCGACTGCCGTATCGCTTGCCGCTTTCATTTCGCCGCTGCGCGCGCTTCGCGCGCACCTGCCTTGTACAAGCGGACGCGCGCAAGGTCGGCGCCGCTGCCGGTGCCGTCGGTGAGCTTGAGCGAGATGTCGGTGAGCGAGTTCAGGCTCGGCAACTTCAGGTCTTTTGCGTAGGGTGTCTTCCAATGGTCGAACTGGCCGATCATGAGCACCGTATCGGGCCGGATGCCTTCGCGCAGCACGGCCTTGCCCGCAGTCGTGCCGATGACCGATTCGATCACCACGTCGTCGCCTTCGGCGATGCCCATGCTCCTTGCGGTGCTGCGGTTCACGATCACGCCGCGGTGCCCGGCAATATTGTTGGCGACTTCGCTGATGATCGGCAGGCCGACGTTGGCGCCCCAGGAGTACTGCATCGAGCGCGCCGTCAGGGCCCACAGCGGATAGTCGACCGGGTCGCGCCCGGCGTCGCGCACACAATCGACCCAGATGTCGGCGTAGCGCTCATAGCCGGGCAGAAATTCGTACTCGGTGAGTTGTTTGTCCCACCACTGCACGCCGATTTCCTTGAGCCGGTGCGCCAATTGATGGCCGTGGCGGGTCAGCCGCTCCTGGTAGGGCAGCTCGAAGCGCAGGTTCTGCCGCTCGAGCGCCGGATAAAGATACCAGTCGAGTTGCGGGAACAGTCCGAGCATGAAGCCCTGTTCCTTGAACCAGGCGAGATCGTGCACGTCTTTGCCGTCGCTCAGATCGTGGCTGGCCGCCCGGCACACGCGGTCCCATACATCATCGCGAGCGGGGACCGCCGTCGGGTCGAGCGAGTAGTCGAATTTGCCGCCGCGGTCGCGCAATGCCATGCCGGCTGCGCCGCGATTGATCGCTTCGATATACTCCGGCAGGATGCCGGCTTCGCGCGCGAGAGCGGTGGCGATGTCGGTCATGTCCATCGTATCGTTGAGCGGCTCGATCGCGGGCTGCCGGATCGCCCAGCCCTCATGCTTCCAGAATTGCTCGGTGAACTTGGTGCTGCCGACGCGGATCAGTTGCAGGCTCTCCAGATCGGTGGATTCTGGCAGCAGGATATCGGCGAAGTGATTGGTCTCGTCCTCGGTATAGGCGAACGCGACGATGAACGGAAACTCGGCCAGCCGCTTGGCGACTTCCGGCGCATTCCAGGAAGAGATGGCCGGATTGGTGCGATAGCAGATCCACACTTCCGGCGCCGTGGTGCGCGGCCAGTTCTTCGGCTGATGCTTGAGGAACAACCACGGGAGGTGCGCCGGACCGAGCGCCGGCGACCAGGGCGAATCCGACACCAGCGGCACCAGCGTCTTGTAGGCGTTGCGGATGTGGGGATGGGCCATCCAGCCTGCGGCCGAGGTTTCGTTGAACTGGTACTGCATAAAGCCGTCGACGCCGGGCAGCACCGAACCGACGCGCGACTCGGCGGGGCGCACCAGTTTGACCGCGGTGCCGAGCGTCCCCCCGGGGACTTCGAGCGCGCCCATCAGGATCGCAAGCACCTTCTGCGACCAGACGCACTGGTAGGCACCCCAGCCGTTGCACACACCCTTGCCGAGCATCACCGCCACCGGCCGAAACGGCAGGGTCCGGCCTTCGATTTCAATGGTCTCGCCAATGCAGGCCGCAGCGACGAATTCGTCGGCGATGCGGCGAATCGTGGCAGCCGCCACGCCGCATTCCTCCGCGGCCCAGTCCGGACTGAATGGCTTCATGTGGTCGAGCATCTTCTGGAAAGCAGGCTGTGCCTGGGCGGAGTCATGGGTCCAGCGCGCGTCGTCCGCACCGATCTCGATTCCCGCCACCTGGTAGGTCCCGCTCAGGGCGGGCTCGGCTATGTCGGCGTCGTATGGCTTGGCCTTGGCGTCGGCAAGGTCGTAGATCAATGGCTTCTCGGTCGCGGCGTCGCGCAGGAGCCAGCCGTTCGGCCCGATCAGGTAGGGTGAATTGGTGCGGTATTTGAGATAAGGAAGATCGCAGACTTGCTGCCAGTCGCGCTCGTGCAGGATGTGATGGATCAGCGCGAACAGGAACGCCGCGTCGGTCTTGGGCCGGATCGGAACCCATTCGGCCGAAGCTGCCCCGGTGATCGACAGGTGCGGCTCCACCTGCACCCGTTTGCAGCCGCGCACGCGCGCATCGGCCTCGCGCCAGACGCCGACCACGCCGCCTGAGGCTTCGACGTTGTTGCCGCAGTTGATGATGTAGTTCACGTAGGGCGTGTCCGGCGACACAATGAACGCTCGATGCCAAAGTTCAC
>DATKUQ010000204.1:0-8012 GCA_035530495.1 Burkholderiales bacterium | reverse complement strand
ACGATGACGGCGCCGTTCATGCGCGCCTACGCGCTGACGCTGGTCAAGACCTGCCACCGCAGGAACGCGCACGCGATGGGCGGCATGGCGGCGCAGATCCCGATCAAGAACGATCCGGTCGCCAACGAAGCCGCCCTGGCGAAAGTGCGCGCCGACAAGCTGCGCGAGGTCAGCGACGGTTGCGACGGCACCTGGGTCGCGCATCCGGACCTGGTCGCGATCGCGAAAGACGTATTCGACCAGTACATGCCGCAGCCGAACCAGCGCGAAAAGCAGCTGCCGGACGTGCACTACACGACCAAGGATCTGCTGGATTTCCGGCCGATGCAGCCGATCACCGAAGGCGGATTGCGCAACAACATCTCGGTCGGCATCCAGTATCTGGGCGCGTGGATGGCCGGCAACGGCTGCGTGCCGGTCTACAACCTGATGGAGGACGCGGCGACCGCCGAGATCTCGCGCTCGCAAATCTGGCAATGGATCCGCAGCCCCAAGGGGGTGCTCGACGACGGCCGCAAGGTTACTGCCGAACTGTTCCGCGAGCTGCTGGCCGAGGAACTGTCCAAGGTGAAGGCGCTGCTCGGGACCAAGGCGTGGGAGGCCGGCGAATACGAGGAAGCCGCGCGACTCTTCGATCAGCTCACGACCGGGGAGTACGTGGAGTTCCTGACGCTGCCGGCTTACGACTGGACCACCAAAGACATTTCCGAGCAGAAGGCGCAGAAGGCCGCCTGAAGCGCTAGAAGACCTGCCGCGTGAAAGCGCGGCTCAAAGCGCCGGCCGGCTGCCACGCGGACGATCAATAAGTCTTGTGCGGCAGGAACTTGCCCGACAGGACGATGTTCACGCGGTCGCCGGCAGTGTTCGGCTCGCGTTGCGGAGCGCCCTGGTCGGGCGGCGCTGCCACGCGCGCACTCCTGCGGTGCAAAGCTCAAGCGAAAAGCATCGCGCCGGTGCGCAATTCCCCCGGCAGCAGCACGCCCGCGTCGTTTCCTGCAACTCTCCCCGACAAGCGCAAAGCGCGTGCCATTCAGGCAAGGGCACCATGGACAACGTAGTCTGCACGCCGCACATCCGCTACCTCACGCGCGAAGATTACGAACTCCAGTTCAGCGACATCTTCGATCAGATTCTCGCCTATGCGGCCGGCGCGCCGATCAAGGTCGTCAATCCCGAAGTTCTCCGCTCGGCGAGGTCGTGAGTAATCGGCTGTGCCTATCCTCCGCCCTCCACCGCCCTGAGCTTTCCGCCGACGAGCGTGGCCAGGAGCACCAGCGCGGTCGAGATGAAGATCATGATTATCCCCAA
Source organism: Burkholderiales bacterium (assembly GCA_035530495.1). Taxonomy (GTDB): domain Bacteria; phylum Pseudomonadota; class Gammaproteobacteria; order Burkholderiales; family SG8-39; genus 2-12-FULL-64-23. Next base: position 6,704 of record DATKUQ010000204.1, on the reverse strand, counting down.
GGCCGACAGCCTGCCCCAGAGGCCGTCGTCGGCGAAGCGCAGTATCTGAACCGCCAGGACCTCGGTTCCCGGCCGCGAGAGCACCACGGACAGGGTCAGTTCGCGCACGAACATGCTGGCCATGAGGATCCACGCCGAGACGATGCCGGGAATGAGCAGGGGGACGATGATCCGGCGCATGGTGGTCAAGGGGCTCGCGCCGCAGACGAGGGACGATTCTTCCAGATGTGCATGTACCTGGACGAAGGCGCTCGCCAGCGGCCGGATGCCGTAAGGCAGGTAGGTCGCGATGTAGCCGATCAGCAGCGCCCAGATGGTGGCATACAGCGGAGTCTGGACGAAGAACCACATGAACCCGACCCCGATGACGATGCCCGGGAACGCAAACGACAGGAAGCTCAGGGACTCGAGGAGTCCGGCAGCGCGCGTCTTTACTTTGACGATGACGTAGGCCACGAAAACGGACAAGAGCACGCCCAGCGTAGCGCCGGCAACGCCGAGGAACAGGCTGTTCTTCAGCGACAGCAGCGAAATCGGATCTTCGATGACCTCGATCCAGTGCTTCCAGCTCATGAGCGAAAAAGCGCGCGCGCTCGGCACCATCGAATAGGGCACGAGCGAGGTGTAGAACAGGACCGCCACCGGCAGCACGATCAGGATGACAGACAGCAGCGCCATCACGGTGAACAGCGGAAGCTTCGCCGCCTTGAGCTCGATCACGGCCGGACGGTAGCCGCGGCCGGAGATGGTCACGTACTTTTCGCTTTCCGCGGTGAGCGCGCGGTAGAGCACGATCAGCGTAATGGAGGTTGCAAGCACGCTCATGCCCACCGCCGCCGCCTTGCCGTAATCCGGGGCGAAGCCGGTGGCGACCATCTGGTACAGATAGGTCGACAGGACATTGACCCGACCCGGCATGCCGAGGACCGAAGGCACGGCGAAGGCCGCGAGGCCGCGGACCACGCCCAGGACGAAGGATGCGAGGATCGCCGGCCGCAGCACCGGCAAGGTCACCCGGATCAGGGTTCGCCACGTGCCCGCCCCGAACACCCGCGAAGATTCCTCCAGCGCCACGTCGAAGGACGCCATCGCCGGCGCAATGATCAGATAGGCGACGGGCATGTCGAGCAGCCCCTCCACGAGGATCATGCCCCACAGCGAATAGATGTTGAACGGCGCGTTCTCCAGGTCGAAGACGTCCCTGATCGCAAGATTCATCATCCCGTTGGAGGGATTGAGCAAAAGCGCCCAGCTCACCGCGAACAGCAGGTGCGGGATCATCATCGGCAGGATGGAGATGATCCTGAACATGAACTTCATCGGGATGTCGGTGCGGTTATTGAGATAGGCGAGGAACAAGGCGAGGACCGTAGCCACGAGCGACGAGCCCAGGACGAAAATCACCGTGTTGACGATGACCTCATAAAAGGCCGGGTCGGTATAGGCCTCGACGTATTTTTGCAGGGTGAAGCTGCCGAAGGCGGTCAGCCCTTGGGAAAAGCTCCCCAGCAGCAGCATGAGCACCGGACCCACGGTCAGAATCCCGACGATCCCGATGAGCGAGAACGTCAGTTTCGATCGGCTAACAGCCACGGCTCTGCCGCGCTTCAGATGGATAGCAGCAGGCAATGCTCTGGATCCAGGCTGAAGTTGACCGCGTTGCCTTCCTCGAGATCCGCTTCCGGATCGATCTTGGCGAGCAGCAGCTCCTTGCCGACGCGGATTTCCACCTCGTAGGCCTCGCCGACGAAGATCAGGGTCTCGACGCGGCCGTTGACCACGTTCTTGCCGCCGCTCTCGCCCCGGGCGATGCGGATGAACTCCGGCCGGATGCACAGCGTGGCCTCGCTGCCTGCGGGGATGTCGCGCTGCTGGCAAGCGATGGTCCCGAGTGCGCAATCCACGATGGTGTGCTCCCCCTCCGGGGCGCGCACCGTGGCCTTGACCAGGTTGGCCCGGCCGATGAAATCCGCGACGAAGCGGTGGTTCGGGTCGAAATAGATTTTCTTGGGATCGCCCATCTCGACGATCCGCCCTGCGCGCATGACCGCGACGGTGTCCGAAAGCGCGAGCGCCTCGATCCGGTCGTGCGTCACGTAGACCGCGGTGATCTTCAGCGCACCGAGGAAGGTTCTGAGTTCCTTGCGCGTTTCCTCGCGCAGCTTGGCGTCCAGGTTGCTCAAGGGTTCGTCGAAAAGGATGACCTTGGGCTCGGCCACCAGGGCGCGGGCGAGCGCGACGCGCTGCTGCTGCCCCCCGGACAGCTTGGTCGCGGGGCGCTGTTCCATTCCCTCCAGATGCACGAAGCCCAGGGTTTTCGCCACCCGCTGACGGATGACATCCCGCGGAACGCCGCGGATCTGCAGCGGGTAGGCGACGTTGTCGAAGACGTTCATGTGCGGCCAGATGGCGTAGGTCTGAAACACCATGCCCAGCGCGCGCTTCTCCGTGGGGACGGAGACGTTCTTGTCCTTCGACCACACCACTTCGTCGCCGATCCTGATCTCCCCCGCGTCCGGCGTTTCCAGGCCGACGATACAGCGCAGCAGCGTGGTCTTGCCGCAGCCGCTGGGTCCCAGAAGCGTGAATATGTGGTTGGCCGGGATGGTCAGGTCCACGTTGTCCAGGGCCTTGATGGTCTTGCCCCCGGAAAAATAATACTTGCTGATACCCTGGATCCTGATCTCCATGGTGTTTGTCTGTTGCTGCCTTTTTTAAGTCGGAAGGGAGGTCGGCCTCTGGCGCTCGCAGAGCATAGCGGCGCAGGCAAACGGCAATTCGCCCTTGCCGTGCGCCGGCCGAACCGCCGGCCGGCGCTCAGGTCCGGGCGGCAGGCGATGGCCGTGAAACGGCATTGTTATTGGACGGCGAAAATCTTCTGGAACTCGGCGCCCCACTTCTTGATTTCCGTATCCGACAATTCGCGGATGGGAATGACCTTGGCCTTGTCCATTCCCTCGATCGGCGGGTAGACCCCGGGCGTTGCCACGTACTCGCCGACCTTGTTCGCCAGCATGCTCATGGCCTTCTTCGACAGCCAGTAGTCGATGAACGCCCTGGCCGCGGCGGGATGCGGGGCCGTGGAGCTGATGCCGATGGCGCGCGGCGTGCCCATCAGCGGCTGCGACAAATGCGCCCAGTCGAGCGGTGCCGGAGCCTTGGTGATGATGTACTTGGGCATGGAGATGCCGATCAGTTTCTCGCCGCTTTCGATCGGCGCCGGGGTCGGTCCGAAGGAGGCCACGAACATCGGCTTGTTGGCGGCCAGCCCCTTCAGGAACTTCATCCACTCGGCGTCGTTCTTGAACACGTTTTCCTTGAGCCCGATGAGCCAGGAGATGGTCGTGGCGTGGTTGGCGGGATTGGCCATGACGATTTTGTTCTTCCACTTCGGATCGGTCAGGTCCTGGTAGCGCTTCGGCACGTCCGCCGGTTTCACCAGGTCCTTGTTGTAGATCAGACCCACGTACTCGATGCCGAACAGCTGGATGCGGTCGTCCTTGCGCGTCCACGCAGGGTAGCCGGCAGCGACCGGTGAACGATACGGCGCCAGCATGCCTTTTTCCTTGAGCATCTCCAGCACCGGCAGCGGGCCCTGGACCACGTCGGCCATGAACTTGCCGGCATCGAATTCGGTGATCGCCGTGGCGACGAATTTCGCGGTCGAGATCCGGGTGTACTCCGCCTGCACCCCGGTGTCGGCGCTGAAGGCCTTCATGATCGGCTCGACGGCGGTGATGTTGGCGTAGAACGCGACCTTGCCTTCGGCCCTGGCCTTGGCGAGCAGCGCATTGTCCGCGGCGTGAGCGCTGGCAGCCGCGAACAAAGCGATGAACACAGCGAGCAATTTCTTCATGGATATCCCCTTTTCATGGAACCGCCGGGCGGCTGTGCGTTAGTAAAAGTGTTAGCAAAGAAGTGTGGCAGTTGATCGATACGGTAGCCTGAAACTCTGTGGGTCCACGCTGTTCCCTTGCGTCCGGCAATGCTTGGCCTGATCGGTCTGCTTAGCGCCTCAGCATCGACAGCAGATTCAGGCAGATCAAATGCGCGATCCGCTGCTTGTCCGGGCGCGCACGTTTGTGCCGCAACTGACGGCAGAGCACGCGCGCCGTCGTGAGCGCAGGCGCCGGATTACGCCTCGACAACACCGCATTCCGCCGCGGGATCGGCCTTTCGCCAAACAGATCGCCGGATTCCCCGGTAACGCCTATGCAATTTGCCATATCGCACCTCGCATACTCGTAACGGACTGTTCGCCACCGCCTCTCCTAAGCAGTGTCCACGTTGCAAGGCAGGCGGTTTTGCGTTAACGCAAATGTGATGGAAATTTTCTGTCGCGCTCAAGATCGTCGCGCGGCTCCGGCGCGTACGCATGCGGCGAGGCGCTTTCTGCGCAAAAGCTTTAATAAAATGATCTATGTATTTGCTTCGACGTGCAAAGCGATATTCTTGTCGATCGCCCTTTCGGCATCGATGGGCGTCACCGCAAATTCGGGCAGCTGGAGCTTCGGTCCGGACGCGGAATTCAGACCGCGGCGCCGCCGGTTTCGATCTCCCCGCGCAGATATTCGACCACCTGCCCCGCGATCAGCACGCGCTCGCCGCGCAGCTCGCAGAGCAGCTCGCCGCCGCGCGCGGATACCTGCTGCGCGCTCAGCGCGCTCTTCCCGAGGCGCGCGGCCCAGTAGGGCGCGAGCGTGCAATGCGCGGAACCGGTGACCGGATCCTCGGGAACGCCGGCGCCGGGAGCGAAAAAGCGCGACACGAAGTCCACCGTGTCGCCGGGCGCGGAAACGATGACTGCGAACGCGTCGAGCGCCGCGATGCGCGCGAAATCCGGGCGCAGGGTACGCAGCTCGGACTCGGAGTCGAAGACCGCCAGCAGGTCGCGCGCGAGATACGCTTCGCGCGGCCGCGCGCCGAGCGCGTCCGCCAGCGCATCCGTCACGGCGACCGGCTTTCCGGGACGGGCCGGAAAATCCATTTTCAGCAGCGCACCCTCGCGCGTCACCGCGAGTTCGCCGCTCTTCGTGCTGAAGGCGAGCCGGCCCAGCGACGGAAACCGATAGCGGAAAAGCACATCCGCCGCCGCCAGCGTCGCATGACCGCAGAGGTCCACTTCGATCGCCGGCGTGAACCAGCGCAGCGGCGAGACGTCCGCTCGCGGAATGACGAACGCCGTTTCGGCAAGATTGTTCTCCGCGGCGATGGCCGCAAGCACGCCGTCCGGCAGCCATGCGTCGAGCAGCACCACCGCGGCCGGGTTTCCGCCGAACAGGCGTGTCGTGAAAGCGTCCAGTTGGTAAAGGGGCAATTTCATCAAGTCTGCTCCGTCGGTCGACTGCGATCAGCTTACCGCAAACAACCGCGCTGATCGCGTCAGTGGTAGTCCGTTTGGGTTTTGCCGAAAATATATGCAGCTGCTCAGGCGAGCCTGGGGGCAACTTGAATGCCGTGCGCAGCTCGATCGAATCCGCGCCGGCGCCCCGCCAACGCTGAAGTCGATACGCGTATCCGCGAACGCTTCAGGGAGGCAATCGACCCGCCTTCAAGTCACGTCGCGGTAGATCTTTCCGCGCGCGCGCACCGGCGCGAGCAAGGACAAGTCGCCCTGCACGACCTGGTAGCCCTTCGGGTAGGGCGGGCGCGCTTCCATGCCCAGTCCCTCGAGTACGCGGTCGTGCTGGTAGTAGCAGGCGAGCGTTTCCATCGCCAGACGGCTCAGAAATGACGGTGCCTGCGCGCGCATGCTCTCGATCAAGGTGCGCCGCTCGCCTTCCTTCAGCTCCGCGAACCCCAGCGCATACCGCCCACGCGAGCCCTGCTCGAGTTCCTCCAGTTCCAAGCGCAGCACGGGCACGGCATCCGGGGCCTCGGCGAACAGGTAGGCCGGCACGCCGACCTCGGCGGCGCCGGGCATGCGGCCGTCGGCGCTGGGCGGCACGATCAGGTTCAATACCGCGTCCAGGATCGCCAGCTGTGCCGCCGTCAGCATGCTTCCCGGGTCGGACGCGGCATTTTGATCGTTGCTCAAGATCTCCCCTCAGTCGAAAAGATTGGCGAGGCGCTGCTTCATCGCGTCGGCGATATACAGCGCCACGGCCTGGATGGTGGGTGTCGGATTGACGCCGGCGGAGGTGACGAACACGCTGCCGTCGATAATGAACAGGTTCTTTACGTCGTGGCTGCGGCCCCAGCCGTTGACGACTGAGCGTTCCGGATCCTCGCCCATGCGCGCCGTGCCCAGCAGGTGCCAGCCCGTCTGCCGCACCGGGCCCTCGCCGTAGATGTCCCAGGCGCCCGCCGCCTTCATCACCTCGGCGCCGCGCGCAAGACCGTGGCGCAGCATGCGCTCGGAGTTTTCGCTTATCCGATAGGTGATTTTCGGCGCTGGAATGCCGTTCGAGTCGGTCAGCGTCGGATCCAGCGTCACCGCATTGCATTCCTCGGGCAGATCTTCGCAGCAGATGCCGATGGTCATCGACCGGCCGAAGCGGCGCGCGAATGCCTCGTGGTGGCCCTCGCCCCAGGGAATGTCGCCGCGCGCGACGCCCATGCGCGCGGTCGCGACCGGGCCGAAGCCGCGGATGACCTGCATGTTGTAGCCGCGCACGAAACCGCGGCTGCGATCGGTTTCATAGAACTGCTGGCTCCAGAGGCTGCAGCTCATGGGGCCAAGCTGCGAATCCAGCGGCGCATCG
>DATKUQ010000203.1:0-2778 GCA_035530495.1 Burkholderiales bacterium | reverse complement strand
ATAAAAGCTCGCTCCCTCGCCAACCGTAGCAAGGCAGCTGAACATGGTATTCACGAAGATAACCCGCCCATTCTTGTCGACCGCTACATCGTGAATATCGATATCACCTGTCGTATAGGCCATGCGCGGCACATAAAGCTTGTCGTAGCCATCGACTGTCAACGGCGGAGTAATTTCCTGCCAGTGTGGCGGAGTAAAAGCAGGCCATTGATGGTGTAGCGCTTCGATATGCAAAGGGCCCCGATCGGGGCCCTTTGCATATCGTCGGCATCGTCGTGACTCAGGTGGTGGCGATTTCGCCGGTGTCGAGATTGATGATCTCGGTGGCCTGGTTTTGGTCCGCCCCTGCCGCGCGCTTGCGGTGGGCGGATTGCTTGAGCCGATAACTGTCGCCGTTCATGGTGAGGATGCTGACGTGGTGGGTCAGACGATCGAGCAGGGCACCGGTCAGGCGCTCCGACCCCAGTACCGACGTCCAGTCCTCGAACGGCAGGTTGGATGTCACGATCGTCGAGCCGCGTTCGTAGCGCTGCGAGAAGGTCTCGAACAGAAGTTCGGCACCGGTCGGCGACAGTGGCACATAGCCAAGCTCGTCGATGATCAGCAGCTTCACCGCAGACAAGTCACGCTGCAGCTTGAGCAGCCGCTTTTCATCGCGGGCTTCCAGCAGCTGGTTGACCAGCGCCGCGGCGGTCGTGAACGTTACCGTGAACCCTTTCTGGCAGGCCGCCAGACCCAGCGCGAGCGCGACATGGGTCTTGCCGGTGCCGCTGTTGCCCAGCGCAATGATGTTCTCGCGGCGCAGGATATATTCCGATCGTGCCAGTTCCAGCACCAGCATCTTGTTGAGGCCGGGGATCGCGGTGAAGTCGAACGTGTCGAAGCTCTTCACCGCCGGGAACCGGGCAGCGCGGATCCGGCGTTCCACAGTGCGGCGCTCGCGGTCGATCAGCTCGAGCTCGATCAGCCGCAGCAGGTAGCGGGGATGATCGACACCGCCCTGGGCACATTCACGCGCAACCTTCTCATATTCGCGCAGCACCGTCGGCAACTTCAGCTGCTTGAGATGATGCGCAAGCAGGACCTGCGGCGTGCCCGCCATTGTGCCGACCGGCATCGTGTCATCGCCTGCCCGGCTCATGTCGCCAGCTCCGGCACGAGCGCCGCATAGTCAGCGGCCCGCGTGGTCTTCACATCCATCTTCGGCAGGTGTGGATAGACCGCCAGATCAAGCCGAGCGGGCCGCCGTTCGATCCGCGCCAGCGCGATCAGCTTGACCGCGTCGAACCCGATCGCGCCGATATGAAGCGCTTCGGTAATCGCGAAGGTGACGACCTCCATCGGCATCGCCTCCAGCAGTCGCAGCACCTGGATGAACTCGCGCTTGCCCCGGTTCCCCATCCGCACCTCAAGCAAGTGGCGCAGGTGCTGGAACACTTCGGGCAATGCCCAGCCCTGCAATGCCGCGGCCTGGTCGAGCGCCCTGGGCTTGATCTCGATCAGCGCCAGATAGTGCAGCGGATCCGCCACGAACACGCCGGTGCCATAGCTGCGCGCATGCCGGGCGATCTCCTCGCCGCCGCACAGGATGACGACCTCATCGACGAAGCCCTTCACCATGACATCCTGGAAGCCGTAACGGGTCGGCACCGAGTAGTCGTTGGTCCGGTAACGCACCAGCGCGGTCGATGACACACGCCCGGCGCGCTTCTCGCATGGCTCCAGTGGCACGGCTGGGAGGGCACGCAGCGCCGCAGTGTCGGCGACCAACCGCTCGCCGATGGTCTCGGCATGTCGCCCGGCCCGCTCGCCCTGACGGGCACGGCACTGCTCGGCCAGTTCGGCGTTGAACGCATCATAGCTTGCCGCATGCGGGATCGGTGTCATGAACTTCATCCGGGCATGCTTCACCAGCCCCTCGACCTTGCCCTTGTCGTTGCCCTTGCCGGGCCGGCCGAAGCGGTCCGCGAACAGGTAATGGCTGACCAGCTCGGTGAACGCCCGCGTCCGCTCGCGCTTGCCGTCACCCAGGATCTTCGCCACCGCGATCGTGGTGTTGTCGTAGAGGATCGAGTTCGGCACGCCGCCGAAGAACGCGAACGCCGACACATGCCCGTCCAAGAACGCCTCGGTCGTCTCGCGCGGAAAGGCCTTCACGAAGCAGGCGTCCGACTGCGGCAGGTCCATGCACAGGAAGTGCATCTTCTGGCGCACCCCGCCGATCACCCCGACCGCCTCGCCAAAGTCCACCTGCGCATGTCCCGGTGGGTGGGCCAGCGGCACAAACGTCTCGCGAGACTGCGCCCGGCAAACCCGAACATAGTCCTTCACCACCGTGTAACCGCCGCCGAAGCCATGCTCGTCGCGCAGCCGCTCAAAGATCCGCTTTGCCGTATGCCGCTGCTTCACAGGCGCCGTCCGATCCGCCTCCAGGATCGCGTCGATCACTGGCAGCAGTGGCCCCAGCTTCGGCTTGCCCACCGGCTTCGTCCGCGTGTAGCCCGGCGGCAGCGAGAACAGGCACATCTTGGCCACCGTCTCGCGGCTCAGACCAAACACCCGCGCCGCTTCGCGCTGGCTCTTCCCTTCCACAAACACAAAACGCCGAACTGCGGCATAGCTCTCCACGGCATACATCCCCGGTCGACCCCCAAAAGGACCAACCTATCCACTGGCAGACTTTTACGCCGCCTCGCTCAGCACTTCGCCGGCGTTCCAGTGGCTGGTTTTGTCACCGCCATGCACAGATCGACATCTACCCATGATCCACCTCCAATG
>DATKUQ010000202.1:0-9514 GCA_035530495.1 Burkholderiales bacterium | reverse complement strand
CGAAGGCGATGGCGCCGGCGGAGATCGCGGTGCGGGTGGACCTCGGCCGCGGTGACGCACAGGCGCGGGTCTGGACCTGCGACCTGTCCTACGACTACGTCAAGATCAACGCCGACTACCGCAGCTAGTAAAACAGCAATTCCAAGGAAGTCCCACAACATCCACAAAGCCCGCGTAAATGCGGGCTTTTTAGTCCGTAGAGAGCCAATACATTCCATTGACAGCCGCCTATGAAGCGGGTACAAAAGCGGGTATATACAGGGCGCACTGTCATACCAAAAGCGGGTACAGCCGGAAACCCAATAGCGGCGCGGGTTTCGGCCTTTAGGAGGTGGAAAATGCTCACGGATACTGAGATTCGGAACGCAAAGGCCGGTGACAAGCCGCTCAAGCTCAAAGACAGCAACGGGCTGTATCTGGAAGTCCGCCCCAATGGGTCAAAGCTGTGGCGCTACCGCTACAAGATCAACGACAAGGAAAACCTGTTCGCTGTCGGCGACTACTGCCAGCCACCCGCCGGAGAATCGGACGATGAGGCAAAGGCAAGGCGCGAGGGGCGCCGCTTCACCCTGAGCGAAGCCAGAGTCGAACGGGAACGCTGCCGGGGGCTGGTGAAGCAAGGCATTCACCCCTCTCACAGTCAGCGGACTGAAAAACTGCGCCGGTCCCTCGAGGCGGCCAACACGTTCAAGGCGGTGGCCGAAGCCTGGATTACCGAGAACAAAAGCTGGTCGGATAACTACCGTCGGCAAATCGTTCAGCGATTCGCGGCCGATGCCTACCCGCATATCGGGGCACTGCCGATCCGGGACGTTACCCCGGCGCACGTCAAGGATGTCTTGAAGCGCGTACAGAAGCGCGGCGCTCCGGCCAGCGCCAAGCTGTTGCGGACCTGGATCGGCGGGGTTTGCCGCTACGCTGCCGGCGAACTTCTACTTGAAACAGACCCGACCTGGCCGCTGCGCTTCAGCATCAAGGCGCCGGCAACGCAGCATATCCAGCACCTGACGGCGAAGGAGATACCCGCTTTTCTCCAGGCCATAGAGCGGGTACAGGCAGAGCACGCAACGACGATAGCGGCCAAGCTGCTTTGGTTGACGGTTGTGCGCACCGTTGAACTGCGCTGCGCAGAGTGGCAGGAGTTCGACCTCGAGGCCGGCCTATGGACTGTGCCGGCGGCACGCATGAAGATGCGGAAAGTACATGCGGTACCGCTATCAAGGCAAGCTATCGAGCTACTTCGTGCCATTCAGCCTTTGACGGGCCGGGGGCGCTTCGTATTCCCTGGCCGGAAGGATCGGGAGCGGCCATTGACCCATGAGGCCATCCGCGACGTATTCAACCGGGCCGGCTACGCTGGGAAATTTACCCCGCATGGCGTCCGCTCGACATTCTCCACCTACTTCAACGAAGCGAACGTCGATAGCGAGCTGATCGAATTGACCCTGGCGCACAAGGACAAGGACGTTATCAGGGGCGCCTACAACCACGCGAAGAAAATGGCCGCACGCCGGGAACTGCTGCAGCAATGGGCAGATCTGGCTGACGCGTGGCGCCAGGGAGCCACGGTAGTGCCGATCCAGCGATCTGCCGCATAGAGCAATACCGCCGCCTGACGGACTCAGGCAAAGCGGGCCGACCCGGTGCAGTAACGCCGGGCCAGCCCTAACCACGAAGCACCTACACAGGAGATGCAAAATGGCTAAGAAGAAGTCTAGCAGAAACGAGGAAGCACTCCAGCGAGCACAGGATGGGTTTTCCGAGATCGGAGCTTTGGCGGCGGGTATCGCCATGTTAATTGACGCTGGTGACGATGGCTCGGCCTATAGCCTTGCGAATCAGATTGCGGCGAAGGCGGAAATGCTCGTTGAGGTGACAGACTCTGTCGCCATCGCGCGTTTGGCTGAGGCAGCGACGGAAGGTGGGGCAGCATGAGCACCGATACCTACGGCCACGGCTGCGATTCTGGCACTGTAGCTGCCATAAGCTGGCTCAGTAACCCTAAGCGCGGTGATGCCCGCGTTGGGGGCACCCTTCAATACCTACTTCTCGACTTTGCGAAGAAATATGCTGCCGCCAAGAGCAATCGTGAGTTGGACTTTGTGTGTGGCGAGATCGTTGGTTTCTCCTATTATCTCGAATGTCCGGAGGATGCGCTGGCCTGTAAGAGAGCAGCCCGCGAGCGAGACAGGAAGTAACGATTTAGCCGCGCCTAGGCTCATCCCCGAAAAGCCGGTTCCTTCGCCGGCCTGGCGCGGCTCCTGATCGAAGGGCGCAGGAAGGATGCGGGCATGAATGGCTGTACCAAACCGTCCCAACAGGACATCAATAATGCGCTTGCCACCCTTGAGGCAGCCGGGTTCAGTGTTATCGACGGCCGCAGACTCTCCAGGCACCACCAAGAGCGTCGACCGGCTTACGTGAAAGCCATCGACGATGCAGGTAAAGGAGATAAGGGCGCAGCAATACTCCTCGTGAAATGGTTCGCAACAGACTTGAGCCGCGCGCCTGGGCCTTTGCACAGTCAGGAATTATTCAGGTACTTCGCCGGTGTGATGCAGGCGATCGTCCGTGACGGTGACGCGGCGAAAGCGCTCAACCTGAAACCTGCCTATCGTCCCAGGAGCGCCGCATCGAAGTTGAAAAATAGCCTGGCATTTATCCTTAACGAAACGCTTAGCGAAGACCTTGCATATGGTGATCGAATTAGCGAAATAGGGGAGATCATCGCTGCTGAAAACCCGAAGCGTGCCATCGCAGCCGGTAAGCGAGAAAAGAAAGCCTTCGATGACATCGAAGAATCTTGCCGCGTGGTCGAGGGTGACGCTAAGTCACCGGGAGTTATCGTCATTACATAGCTTCCGTCGAAATCCAATAATGCGCCATGAGTTCCCGGAACGGCCGGGAACGTCTCCTAAAGGAGCAATCCATGGCGAATCAGAAGTATCCCCAGCACGACATCACCCTCGACCGCCGCCCCGCGGTTGAGGCGGCCACCGGCAAGCGCCGGTCCGCAATCTACCTTGACGTTTCCCGTGGAGTGTTCCCCCCGCCGATCCGCATCGGCGCCCGCGCCGTGGCCTGGCCTCGACACGAGTATCAGCAGGTGGTGGCGGCCCGTGTCGCCGGCAGGGGCGACGACGACATCAGGGAACTGGTCAACCGTCTGGTTGCCGCCCGTAAGGGTTGAGGCACCGATGCGACCGTACCTGCACAACCTGATCGAGCTACCGGCAGGCAAAGCCGTCGGCGACGTTCTGCCGGCCTTCTCTGAGGTGCGCGACTATATCCATGTAGGCAGCCCCAATGCGATCTGTCCCGGATGCCGCAGGCCCTTCTCGGCCGTGCGGAAACGGCGCAAATGCATCCGGCTCTTCTCTGCCGACGCTCTGATCCCAATAGCCCTTCAGTATTCCCTGTGTGGTGCCTGTGTCGCCAAGCATCGAAGTGGCGGGGACGCGCGCGAAGCGCTGCTGGTTGCTATCGAAGCCTTTGTGGACGGCAAGGAGGCGCGGCAGTGAGCGATTCCCTGGAGAAGTTTCGCTCTGCCGCGGCCAATCGCGGGCTACGCATTGATGACGGCGTGCTGGCGGACGGATGTTTGCATCGCTGCGCCGTGGAAGGCGGCAAGGGCGGCCGCAAGGATGGCTCCTACTTGCTGCATCTCGATGGCCTCGTCGCTGGTGGCTTTCAAAATTTTCGCGACGGCCTGGGCTGGCAGGACTGGCGCGCCGAGGCCTCGCGCGAGCTGAGCGCAAGCGAACGGGCCGAATGGCGGCGGCGCTTGGACGCTGCGCGCCAGGCGAAAGAGGCAGACGAACGATTGCGCCAGGCAGAAGCGGCACGCCGCGCGGCGAAGTTGTGGAAGGCGGCCAAGCCGGCGACGAACGCGCATGCCTATCTGCAGCGCAAGGGGGTCAATGCCTATGGCCTTCGCTTGCTGCGCAGCCAACTGGTGATACCGGTGCGCGATGCGGACGGCGTGTTGTGGACCTTGCAGTTTGTCAGTGAGGACGGCGACAAACGCTTCCTGACGGGTGGCCGCAAGCGCGGCGGTTACCTCGCGATCGGGACGGTTCGCGACGCTTTGTGCGTAGTCGAAGGCTATGCCACGGCGGCAAGCGTCTTCGAGGCCACCGGCCATGCCACGGCCTGCGCTTTCGACGCCGGCAACCTGCTGCCAGTGGCGCAGGCCTTACGCCGGAAATTCCCACAGATTCGCTTGATCCTCTGCGCTGATAACGACATCGCCACGCCGGGCAATCCAGGGCTCTCCAGAGCAATCGAAGCAGCCCGCGCAGTTCGCGGCCTGGTGGCCGTGCCAAACTTCGAGAAGGACGCCAGGTGAGCGGTCTTACTGACATGAACGATCTGTACCAAAGCAAGGGTAAGAGCGCGGTGCGCGCTGTCATCGAGAAGGCGCAGCCGGTTATTGGGGGCGAGGCACCGGCGCAGCCTGATACGAACTGGCCCGACCCCATGCTGCCGGGCACGATGCGCGTGCCTGACATCCCCTGCAGCTTGTTGCCGAGCTGGGCGGGCGACATGGCGGCGGCGGTGGCGGATAGCACCCAAACGCCGGTGGCCATGGCTACCATGCTGGCGCTGTCGGTCCTGGCTACAGTGCTGCAGCGCCGCTTCGAGGTGCAGCCGTATGGCGACGGCGACGAATACACCGAGCCGCTGGCTCTTTGGACGCTGACCGCGATGCCGAGCGGGGCGCGCAAGACGGCCGTCATCAATGCCCTGGGGGCGCCCCTTATGCGCTGGGAGAAGTTGGAGCGCGATCGGTTGCGCTCCGAGATTGCGCGAATCTCCTCAGCCCGTGCGGTGGCCTTGCGCCGTATCGACAAGCTGACGCGTGATGCAGCGAACGCCGAGAGCGAGGCGGCGCGCCGGAAGTTGAGCGCGGAAATCCAGCGCGAGAAAGAGGAGATGCCCGAGGACATCTATGCACCCAAACTCTTTACCGGCGACGTAACGGCAGAAACGCTGCAGGCGCTCCTGGTGAAGCACGGCGAGCGCATGGCGGTGCTGACAGATGAGGCGGGCATCTTTCTCGTCATGGCGGGACTGTATAGCGGCGGCAAAGCCTCTTTGGACGTGTTCCTGCAGGCCCATGCCGGCAGTCCGGTGCGCGTCGATAGAGCGGATCGCGAAGCCTACCTGGAACGGCCGGCGCTGAGCTTCGGCCTGGCCCTGCAGCCGGGCATCATGGCGGACGTAGCGAGCGGCCGACGCTTCCGCGATTCCGGGCTGCTGGCCCGCTTTCTCTACGCCATGCCCGAGAGCAACGTCGGGCGGCGCGACGTGCGCCGGCGCGCGCCGATCCCTGAGGCCGTGCTCGATGCCTATGAGGCCGGGTTGCGACGCTTGCTTGAAGGCCGGCCGCTGTTGCCCGGCAAGTCGCGCGTGCTGCCTTTCACCGATCCCGCGCGGGAGTGCTGGCTTGACTTCGCCGAGGAGATCGAGCGCCACCAGGGCGAAGGCGGGAAGCTGGAGAGCGTCAGCGACTGGAGCAGCAAACTACCAGGCGCGGCAGCGCGCATAGCCGGCCTTATCGAGCTAGCCGAAGGCGGACTTGATGCCGGGAGTATCAGCCAAGCGGCAGTGACTAGAGCGGTTCAGATCGCCCAGCTACTGATTCCGCATGCACAGGAAGCCTTTGGCCTACTCGGCGCCGATGTCGCAGACGCCGACGCCATGGCCATGCTGCGCTGGGCGCGTGCCGGTGGTTTGTCATCGTTCAGACGTTCGACCTGTCAGAAGGCTATGGAGGGACGGTTCCGCAACGTCGCCAGGCTGACGGCTGCTGCACAACGCCTGATCGAGCGTGATGTATTGCGAGAGTTCAAAGAACCGAACAAGGGCGCACCGCCCTCTATCTGGTATCGCATCAATCCGAGGTGCCTTACGTCATGAGATCTTCGACATGATCGAGTTATTCGCCAAAGAATCATCTAGAGAATTCTTTTCTTTCTTATATCAGACGCTTGCGCCCGTAACCCTGTCGAGGATCGAAAAAGTCGAAAAAGTCGAATCACCGGGTTATTCGAGTTATTCGACTTTTTCGATAGGTGGTGGGGCTGTGGCTCTGGCGCCACCAGTGGCAGACGGTTTGCGGCGGGTCCTTCCTGGGTCGTTTCAAGATGCGGGCATTGCGCGCCTCGATCATTTTCTAGCGGTTGGATTTCTGGCGAGGTTAAAAATGGGTGAAAGGTTAAACCATGGGTGAATTTCTGAAGCGGTCAGCCTTTGCAGCTCAACAGGGGTGGAGCGCCAGCTACGTTACAAAGCTTGGACATCAAGGTCGCCTGGTGCTGAGTTCGGATCAGAAGCTGATCGATGTCGACATGACATTGGCCGCACTTCGGCGCACTGGAGATCCTGGCAAGGAGTACATGCGGCAACACCACGCCGCAGCCCGCGTCGAGAAGCATGTCGCCGCCCACGTCAGGCCCGATGCCGCTTCGGATGATGAGCGCGCGCTGTTTGCAGACGTCTGCACCGCCCCGAAGTATTGGGACAACAAGACGCGGCGCGAGGGCGCGCTCGCGGAGCTAGCCGAAATCGAGCTAGCCAAGACGTGCGGCAACCTGGTGGATAGGCAGCGCGTCGAGGCGATGGCATTTACTGCCGGCCGGATGCTGCGCGATACGGTGCTTGGCCTGCCCACGCAGTTGGCTCCGGTATTCGCGGGGATGGCGGGCGATGCCTTCGGTATCGAGGTCAGGATGCGCGATGCATTGCGCCAGGTCTTCGCCGATGCCGCGAAGATGTCGGCCGACGATCTGCGTAAGGTCTCGGAGCAATCGCAATGACCAAGACACCCGCCCGCTACTGCGAATGCTGCGGCGATCGCTTCATACCCTCCGGTCAGGCAAAGAGAGGCGTCTGCCATCACTGCACAGACATTGCACTGCAGATCATTGCAGTCTGCGGCTTTGAGTTCGTATCAACCAAATCGGTCTTATTCGCCCGCAACCGCGAGCGTCTTCGGCCACTTCTCGCGGCATCGCCGCAATCACGGCCCACGGGCCACAACATGGAGTTTTCATCATGACCACGAAATACAAAACCACTTTACACACTCTGGCGCTTCCCACCGACGTTATCGCGGCCATGGCAGCGGCTGAAGCTGCCCTGGGTGCCGGTCCAAAGATCGCCGATGCCATCACCAGGAACATTAAGGACATCGAAACCGCCCGCGCCGAATTCGAGGTTGCGGCCGACGTCCTGGCGAAAGCCGAAGCTACGATGGCCCTCGCCGATGATGAGCCGGCGGCGAAAAAGCTGGAACGTGAGGCGATCAAGTTCGGCGAAGTCGCGGAAGAGAAGCGGCAACGCGTCGGTCGGCTGGAGCGAATCGGCAAAGCGCTCAAAGCGAAGGCGCTGGAGAGTGACCTGGACGTTTCGCAGGCGCGGGATGCGCTGCGCGATGCTGCCAACAACCTCACGACCGATCTTGTGCAGACCATTTCCGCCGAGATTGCCGAAGCTGCAAAACCGCTGCTGGCCGTGCTGCTGCGGGCTCACGCTCTGAACAATACGCTGCCTGACCGTGAACTCGGTCGGGCGCTGGGCGACGTGATGATACCGAATCCAGCAAGCTGGCAGCATCCCTTTCTCCAAACCTACCGGATGTTTGTCGACGGTAAAGTTGAGGACCAGTTGCAGACCTGGCGGAACGACCCCGCGGCCAAAGCGCTCCACGATGCGCTGCTGCCGGTCAAGAATGCCATGCTTCAGCTGTCCAAGCACGCCGAGCGCCCGATCCCGCCGGCAACCGACCACGGGTATGAAATCCGTACGGGGCCGGCGCTGCCGGTGCAGCAGCCGAATGCTATGCGTGCGCAGCGAGCACTTGAAGGAAATTCGGCCGCAGGTGTAGCCGGTGCAGACTTCGCCAATATGCCGATGGCGGAGGCGCTGGGGGTGGTCGATCACCAGGTTACTACGGGCGCTCAGTGGTCTCCCGATCCGGCCGGCGTGCATGCATCGAGCCGATCGGCGGCGAGAGGGACGAATCACAATGGGAACTTGCTGCCTGGTGAGGCCTCAGACGGCAGAGACTTCTCCCGGAAGAGTCTGATCGATGAGGCAAATGAATTGACCGAGCGGGGGCGGGTATGAGCGACGACCTTACTCTGACCATCGGCGGCCGGTCCATTTCCGGCTGGGACTCGATCCGCGTAACGCGCGGGATCGAGCGCTGCCCATCCGACTTTGATCTGTCGCTGACCGAGCGATTTCCGGGCGAAGCATCGGCACTCGTTGTGCAACCGGGGGACCCTTGCGTGGTCTCGATCGGTGGCGACCTGGTGATAACTGGCTATGTGGATCAATTCCACCCGAGCATTACCCCGACGTCGCATATGATCGGGGTGAGGGGTCGCGGCAAGTGCCAAGACCTCGTCGACTGTTCTGCCGAGTGGCCGAATGGGCAGATCAGCGGCTCATCGGCGCTCCAGATCGCGCAGAACCTCGCAAAGCCCTATGGAATCGCGGTGAGCGCCACGGTGGTCGATGTGGGTCCGACGATTCCGCAGCTCAATCTAATTCGAGGCGAGACCCCCTATGAAGTCATTGAGCGAATCTGCCGATTTCGTGGGCTGCTGGCTTACGAGCTGCCGGACGGCAACTTATTCTTGACACGGGTGGGAACAGTGTTCGCAGCGAGCGGCTTTGTCGAAGGCCAAAATATCCAGCAGGCGGATATTAATTATTCAATGGATCAGCGCTACTCAAAATATGATGCGTTTCTTCAGTCTATGGCTGTTTTGGGCGATGTAGGCGATGGCGGCGACCTAATTGGGAGTGCAACAGATCGGGGAGTCAAACGCCATCGCCAGATGGACATCATCGCTGAGTATGGCGATAGTGGCGGTGATGTCTGCGTTCTGCGAGCGCACTGGGAGGCGGCTCGCCGAATCGGGCGATCGAATCAATTGCACCTCACGACCGACAGTTGGCGCGATGCCAGCGGGAAACTATGGGCGCCTAATACTTTGGTTCCGCTCTCATTGCCAAGCCTCAAGCTACAGCAAACAAGCTGGCTCATCAGTGAGGTCACATATCGTCTCGATGGGAACGGAACCACAGCCGATCTTGTGATTATGCCGCCCGCTGCTTTCCAGCCGGAGCCCGTGCTGTTGATGCCTGGGCTTGCTGATTTGCCTGACTTCGCGGGGTATGGTGGATAAGCGAGGCCAGGACGGCGCAGAGCAACGCGCCGTGACATTGCATCGAAAGGCAAAGCTACGATGAGGCAGGAAACGGGAAAGCGGGTACAAAAGCGGGTATCACCAGCCATGTAAATTTTCGGAACCGCTCAACCATGCGGGATACCGCGTCCTAACGCCGATTACCGGAGCTTGCCGCGGCCCAGCGGGCCTCGCAATGACGGGCTTGGCGGTGGGTTCATGGAAAGGCCGCCGGGGCCGTGGCAATCGCGCTGACGAACTTATCGGTGGTTAGTTCTTGCGCAATTCGATCAGCCGGAACCAGCCGCCCG
>DATKUQ010000201.1:0-2977 GCA_035530495.1 Burkholderiales bacterium | reverse complement strand
GTTGTTGCATAGGCGTTGCATTGTGCCACAACCCGGTCGACGCGGGAAACACCGCGCCGCTGAACGAGATCAAGTAAGCCTGGCGCGAGCAACTACTTCATCGTCCCTCCCATACAGCAACTTGTCGAAGTGACGGTCGCGCGAGGGAGGGACGATCATTCTGAGGTTGCCAATCTTTCGGGGATATGCAGTTATAGATTGAGCCCTAGGCGGGGAGGCCGGATTTGGCCGGGACGCGCCGACCGGCGGCCAAACTCGAATAACCGTTCCCGCTGCACAACTGCCGTTCAGGTAAGAATCCCCGATCACGCAACTCGAACAGCAGCTGCCGGTTGTGGCCGGGAGTAGCGCTACCAGCGCCATGGTCTTGCAGTACTGTTTGCGTCGGCGTCGTGGCTGATTGCGGCTGTTCGAATGGGCCTGTCAAACAATTAGCGCGTCTCTCACGTAAGGACATCGACGCATCTACACAGGGGATGCTTCGTTTGACGTTCTTTATCTTGGTGTGACCTGGCAGGCATGACCGAGCCGCTGTGGCGGCGATTTTTTGCGGTCGCCGCGCACGCCGCAATGGGCGGTAAATGGTGCTTACATGACGGGAAACAAATTTTCTCGGCACCGCTTGAAAATGTGGCTGTCGCTCTCCCGCCGACAAGGCAGTTTGAAGATATGATTCATGGCATTAAGACAATCGCAATCTCCGTATTCGCGTCATAGATACTCTCCTTATTCCCGCAGTCCATCCAAACCCGCCTGCCGACCTCCTCTGATGCGGCCACCGGCGGTGCGCCAACTATTTCTGCCGGGCTTGTAACCGATTTTCGCCTGCGGGCGAACTACCTGTCAGGCCGCGCTGAATGCATCGATTTCGATGCGAACTGCGCGGCCTCGTATTCGGCAGCGACGGTGCTGCCGTTATTCGCACCTTCAACCTTCGAGGAGATGACCATGTCAGTACGAAACAACCTGATCCAATCCGCCGTTGCCAGCATGTTGGCGTTCGGCATCGTGGCCGCCAGCGGCAGCGCCATGGCTGCCGACAAAAACATGGAAAAATGCTTCGGCATCGCCAAGGCGGGCAAGAACGATTGCTCGAGCAACAAAAGCGCACATGCCTGTGCGGGCCAGGCTACCAAAAACAATGACCCCATGGACTTCGTCGCCGTCCCCAAAGGCACCTGCGACAAGATCGCCGGCGGCAGCCTGCAGGCCATGTAATGAGCAAGCCCGCAACACCTGCCTTGCCATATACCGCGAGCATCGGGTTGCGGGCGCCTCATTACCGTGAGGTTTTGGAGTCCCTGCCCAGGCTGGCTTGGGTGGAAGTGCACAGCGAGAATATCTTCGGCGGCGGTGCGTCCCTGCACACCCTGCTCAAGCTGCGCGAACATTATGCCGTCAGCCTGCATGGCGTCGGCATGGGGCTGGCTTCGACCGCGCCGCTCGACCAGATGCATCTGTCCGCCTTGCAGCGCCTGTGCGAGGCGGTGCAGCCCGCAGCGGTGTCCGAACACCTGTGCTGGAATTCCGCGGCGGGCATGGTGATCAACGACTTGCTGCCGTTCCCGTATACGCAGGAAGCCCTGAGCCACGTATCGGGCCGCGTGCAACAGCTGCAGGAAACACTCGGCCGGCAAGTGCTGGTGGAAAATCTCTCCAACTATTTATCGTTCGCGCAGGCCGAAATGAGCGAGGGCGAGTTTCTGCGCGAGCTGAGCCGGCGCACCGGCTGCGGCATCCTGTTCGACGTGGAAAACCTGTATGTGAATGTGCGCAATCTCGGCGTGGACGCCGCGGCTTTCATCGAGGCGCTCCCGGCGGGCGCGGTCAAGGAGTATCACCTGGCCGGATACAGCGAGAGGGACGGCTGCCTGGTGGATACGCATGACCATCCGGTCTATCCCGAAGTGTGGGAATTGTACGAGCGCGTCCTGCAGCACATCGGTCCGCGACCCACGCTGATCGAATGGGACAGCGATATTCCGGCCTTGGCGGTGCTCATGGGCGAGGCGGCGAAAGCGCAGCAGCGCATGGAGGATGTCCGTGTCTGCGCTGCATGAGGTCCTGTCCGGGTTCGCGCGCGTCATCGTGCGCGGCGAAGAGCCGTCGTCCGGGATAGCCGCCCACTATCGCAACTATGCGTCCGATGTCGCGATCGGAATCTATCAGAACAACTATCGCGGCAATCTGCACGACGCGCTTGCGGGCGCGTATCCGGTGCTCGAGCAGCTCGTGGGCAAGGATTTCTTCAGGCTGGTCACGCGGCAATACATCGGAGCGCACGCCTCGCACAGCGGCAATCTGCATCGCTACGGGGCGGAAATGGCCGCTTTTCTCGCGGCCTTCGAACCCGCGCGCAGCCTGGTCTACCTGCCGGACGTCGCGGCCCTGGAGTGGGCCTGCCACCGCGCCTATTTCGCGGACGATGCCGCCGCGCTGGATCTCGGCAAGCTGGCGCGAATACCCGCCGAACAGTATCCCGAGCTGCGCTTGCATACCCATCCGGCCTGCCGCCTCGTGCGCTCCGCGTATCCGATCGCGGCGATCTGGCACGCGCACCAGCCCGGTGCGGACAGCGACTTCCACATCGATCTCGATGCCGGCGCCTGCAACGCCCTGGTCAGCCGCAAGGACGACGTCGTGCTGGTAGGCGAATTATCGGATGCCGAAGCCGCCTGGCTGGAAACCATACAAAGCGGAGCGTCGCTGGGCACTGCGACCGATGGCGCCTTGGAACTCCACTCGGACTTCGACCTGCAATCGACGCTGCTCAAGCTGCTGCAGGCGGACGTCTTGATCGACAACTGAATTACGATAACTGGAGCTTATAGCATGGGCATCTTGGCGCGCATTGGACGTTTTTATTACACCGCCTCGCATTGGCCGGAATACCTTGCGCCGCTGATGAACCTGGGCCTGCGCTTGTATCTGGCAAACGTGTTTTTCAAATCCGGCCTGACCAAGGTGCAGAGCTGGA
>DATKUQ010000200.1:0-2491 GCA_035530495.1 Burkholderiales bacterium | reverse complement strand
GGCCTTGATCAGCCCGTCTTCGCGAAGGTTGCGATAGCCTTGTTGCTGGGCGATTTTCAGCATCTCGGCGATCGGCTCGTGACGCATGACGGCCTCTTGAACCCGTGGCGTGACTTCGAGGAATTCATAGATTCCGAGCCGTCCCCGATAGCCGCTGCCGCGGCATGCCGGGCAACCCTTGGCGACCCTCCATCGGGACTTTTCCGGAAACAGGTCTGGGGCTCTCGCCCGAATGCGCTCGGCGGTCTCGATCAGGCTTTGCGAAGGCTCCCTCGGGATCGCGCACTTGTCGCAGAGTTTGCGCACCAGCCGTTGCGCCTGCACGGCGCGCACCGCCGAGGCGACCAGAAAGGGTTCCACGCCCATGTCCAGCAGACGCGTGAAGGCGCTCAGAGAATCGTTGGTGTGCAGGGTGGACAGCACCATGTGCCCGGTGAGTGCCGATTGCACCGCGATCTCGGCGGTTTCCAGATCCCGGATTTCGCCGATCATGATGATGTCCGGATCCTGGCGCAGGATGGCGCGCAAGGCTCGGGCGAAGGTGTAGCCGATGTCGCTCTGGGTCTGGATCTGGGTGATGCCGGTCATTTTGTATTCGACCGGATCTTCCACCGTGATTATTTTTCGTTCCCGGTTGTTGGCCTTTTCCAGCGCAGCGTACAGCGTGGTGCTTTTCCCCGAGCCGGTGGGCCCGGTCACCAGCAGGATGCCGTGCGGCTCGTTGATCCAGCGGGTGAATTGCTGCAAGTGATCCGACTCCATGCCCATCGAGTTGAGATCGAGATCGGCGCGCTCTTTCGGCAACAGGCGCATCACGACGGATTCGCCATTGACGCCGGGAACACAGGAGACACGAATATCCATCTCGATGCCGCTGGCGCGTATTGAAATGCGTCCGTCCTGCGGCAGGCGCCGCTCGGCGATGTCCATGCCGGAAATGAGCTTGATGCGCGAGGCGACCGCGTCGAAGCGTTCGCGTGGCAGGGTCATGCGCGTGTGCAAGACGCCGTCTATGCGGTAGCGCACCGCAAATACGCGCTCTTCAGGCTCCAGGTGGATGTCTGATGCGCTATCGTCGGTGGCCTGAGAGAGCAGGTTATTGACCAGTTCGACGACCGGCGCTTCCTCGGCGAGTTCGCGCAGGTGGGCGATTTCATCGAGCGTTTCGCCGTGCAGGTTGGTCTGGATCAGCCTCAGTGCGCTTTCGACATCCTGCGTGCGCGCCAGTGCCCAGGAGAGCTTGTGCGCCGGATAGGCAGCCGATAGCGTCTCTTGCAGATTGCTGTCTATCGGGTTGCGCGAGGCGCACTGGATGATGCCGTCCGCCCCTTCCCAGACCAGCACGCGCTGATCCTGAAACCATGCGGGAGCAAGCCCGCTCATCTGGATGGCGTTCAGGATCGCTTCCGGCTGGGCGGGCAATTCGTTGTTGCCGAGCAGGCGCAGATCGAGTTGTTCCGCGAGCACGGGCAGCAGGGCGTCTTCCGAAATGGCGCCGATGCGCACCAGGATCGCGCCGAACCGTCCTTTGAACTGCTGCTGAAAAGCCAAGGCCTTGTCGATGTCCTTGGCGCTGATCAGTTCGCGTTGCAGCAATAATGCGCCTATGGGCTGTGGCGTTGGATTGGTGGCTTCCATCTTCTGGACTAGTTTATACCCGGTATCGATCCTGCGGATGAATGAGTGGGCCGGCACCCATGAGACGGTGCGGATACGTGGAATTGCCTCGACTTGACGAGGCGCCGCGTGATGATGCGGCAGCGCAGCGCGGATTATGGGGCCTGGGGTTCAAGTGATCAAGGACGCCATCGGACATGATTTACCCTTGCAATTACCGGAGTCAATTCCCTCAATTGCACTGATGATCGACAGAATTATTGCCCCGCAGTTTTCGCAGGCGATCGCGGATTCCCCGGCGGTGGCGCTGCTCGGGCCGCGACAGGGGTCTCGTCCATGCTTTGCTCAATATAGCCGACAAGGAAACCCTGCTCGCCCATCCCGTTGTCGGACAGAGCTGGGAGTGTTTCACGATCGAGAACCTGCTGGTCTGCGCCGCAGCCAAAGCGCAGGGATTTTTTTACCGGACCAGCGGCGGCGCCGAGATCGAGGCGATTCCCGCGCTTGATCTGGCTACGGAGCTGGCTGCGGCTTGACGGGCCGCCTCAATCGCCACCCCGGCTGCCGTAATACCCCCGGTACCAATCGACGAACCGCCCCACCCCGTCCCGCACCGAGGTCGCCGGCGAGAAACCGGTCAGCGCCTTGAGGTCCGAGGTGTCGGCGTAGGTCGCCGGGACGTCGCCGTCCTGCAGCGGCAGATAGTTCTTGATCGCGGTCCTGCCCAGCGCCCGCTCCAGGGTCTCGATGTAGCTCATCAGCTCCACCGGCTGGTTGTTGCCGATGTTGAGCACCCGGTAGGGGGCGTCGCTGGCCGCCGGATCGGGATCCATCGGGTCGAAGGCGGGATCGGGTGCCGCCGGCCGGTCGAGGA
>DATKUQ010000199.1:0-7951 GCA_035530495.1 Burkholderiales bacterium | reverse complement strand
TCTCCACCGCAATGCGCAGCGCCGCAAGCGGCGTGCGCTTGCCGCTGCGCGTCTGCAACATGAACAGCTGTGCGTTTTGCACCGTAAACTCGAACTCCTGCAAATCGCCGAACCCGGCTTCCAGGCGCTTGCGCAGGGCTTCGATCTGCTGCGTCACCTCGGGCAGCAGCGCGCCGATCTGCGCCAGGTCGCCGAGCTCGTGCCGGCCCGACACGACGTCGTCGCCCTGCGCATTGAACAGAAAGTCCATGTACAGCGCGTTCTCGCCGGTCGCGGGGTCGCGGGTGAATGCGACGCCGGAGCCCGAAGTGCCGCCGCTGTTGCCGAACACCATGGTCTGCACGCAGACCGCGGTACCCGCCCCGCCGCGAAGCCGATGGATGCGACGATACTCCAGCGCTTTCCTGCCGGACCAGGAGCGGAAGACCGCCTCTGCAGCCGCGACAAGCTGGTCCAGCGGCGCCTGCGGAAACGATTCTCCCGCGAACTCGCGATAGATTTCCAGGTACTCGGCAGCCAGATCGCGCAGCGCCATGAAATCGAGCTCGCCGGGACTGGCCGCGCGTGCCGCCGCGAGCGCACGCGCACGCGCCGCGTCGAATGGGTCAGGCTTGGCGCCGTGCACCACTTCGGCGAACGACTGTATCAGCCTGCGGTAGGAATCCCAGGCGAGGCGCGGATTGCCGGTCATGCGCACCAGGCCCGCGACGGTGGCGTCGTTCAAGCCGACGTTGAGCACGGTATCGAGCATACCGGGCATCGATACCGCCGCGCCCGAGCGCACCGACACCAGGAGCGGCCGGCGCTCGCCGCCGAAAGACAGCCCCGACATGCGCTCCAACTCGCGCAGATTGCCGCGCAACAGATCGCGGAAGCCGTCGGGTAGCAGACCCTTGGCCGCATAATAGTCGCGACAGAAGGCCGTGGACAGGACGAATGCGGGCGGTACCGGCATGCCTACGGCGGCCATGCGCGCAAGGTTGTAGGCTTTGAAGCCCATCTCCTCGGGTGAAGCCCCGGCCGCAAGCGCAGCGCCCGCGCCTATCAGATAGACTCGCCGTTCACCGCCCTTGCCGCGCCGTCTGCGTGTCGCCATCGTTAGCTCGCCGCCACCGTGCCCATGACGTGGTCGCGCAGCACCAGGCCGCTGTGCATCAGGGCGTCGGCCGCCTCCTCCAGGTTGCGCGCGACTTCGGCCACCACGAACAGCCCGCGCGCGTCGCTTTCCGCCGCGAGCAGTGCCGCCTTGATCGAGCGCTGCGCCTGGTCGCTTTGGTGCTCTACCGTGGTGATGCGGTGCACCGCCTCCAGAAAATCGCGCATGTCGTCCCGATCGCCGCCGCGGCGCACGTAGCGCGCGGTGGCCAGCGCCTTCAGGTATTCCTGCGCGCCGCCCACCAGCAGGTCGGCAAGCGCGCGCAGGCGTCCCTGAGCGTCCTCGGGTGCGGCGCGCGGAGGGAACAGGGTGAAATGAAACGCCGCCTCTTCCAGACTGTCCGCGACGTCGTCGGCCGCCTCCAGCAGCAGTTTGAAGAACGCCGCCCCTGCAGTATGGTCGACCGCAGCGCGCGCCTGGTTCAGCAGCCCGTCCGCCGTGGATTCCCAGGCCTTGGCGCGCTCGGCGATGCGCGCGAGGCTGCCGTTGGCGCCGGTGAGCTGCAGCTGCAGCACCCCATCGCGCACGCCCGAGGCCAATTCGACCAGCAGCCCCGCATGCTCGCAGGCGAGGTCGAACAGGTCCTGCTCGGCGCTGTGGAAGTAGTTCGCGAGTTCGGCCCGCACCTCGTCGCGGATCAGCGAATCGGGCTTGGCTGTGAGCACGCCCTCGGCGCAGGTGCGCACGACAAATTTCAGGAACGCCAGCGCGCGCTCGCGCCCCAGCATGTCGCGCAGATCCTCGCCGAAGCGCGGCGCGCCCTTGATCGCGAACTGCATCGCGTCGTAGATCAGCACATCGCCGCCGACTTTGAGGAAGGCCATGTGGCCGTAGCCGCTGTCGGCGGCCCATTTGAGCACCGCGATGCCGTCGCGTTTGCGCGCGAATGCGCGCAGGCGCTTGCGCGCGCGGTTCCAGTCGATCAGGAACACCAGGCGCGAACCGAGGAACTCCAGGTATTTCGCCAGTTGCTCGCGATCGCGCGCCTTGTAGCTGCCGACGCACAGATGATAGATCCCGCCCTGGTTGAGCCCGCTTTCGCGGCGCGAGCGGGTTTCCTCCCACTGTACCGCGAATTTCTCGAACAGGCTCTGGAAGAACAGCAGCCGCTCCAGGTGCACGTCGGAATAGGTGAGCGTGGCGACCAAACCGTCTACGTGCACCACGATCACATGCGCGTCGGTGGTGCCGATGTCGTTCTGCAGCACCAGCCGCCTGCCGCTCAAGGCTGCCGTGGTGCCCAGGCCCGGGTGGTCGAGCTTGAGCGCCTGGGTCGAATTCAGGCCGCGCATGAAAGCGCGCACGAGTTCTTTTTCCGCAGCGCGCAGGCCGTAGACGCGCGCGCCGTCCACGCTCTCGCGCGACAGCTCGCCCTGCAGCCGGTTCAAGGTCTTGTGCAGGTCCATCACCAACAGGTGCGCCGTGTCGCCGCGCTTGCGCTCGCCCGAAGTCAAGGTCGCAATCAGCGCTGCAGGCACGAGGTCCTTGCGCACGCCGCGCGCGAGCTTGGTTACCGCCGCGAGGCGCTTGCGATATGCGTCGGCGCCGCTCTCCAGGCCCAGTTCCTGCGCCAGCTCGACCGGCGCCAGCATCTCCTTAAGGCAATCGAGGATTCGACCCAGCAGCACCGCAGCACCGCGGATGCGGAAGCGCCCGCCCGGCAGGCCGCGGCTCGCAGCGATTACGCTGTCGAACTCGGTGTCGGCGACGCCGCTCGCTTCGCGCTCGCGCTGCAGGTCGGGCGGATTCGGCGCCGGCTGCTCGCACTGCTCCCGCGCCAGCTGCAACAGCGTGAAAAAGTATTTGACCCTGTCGTTGGCTGCGAGGCCGCTCTGCACCAGGCCCGGGAGGAGCAGCTGCTTCTCGCCGAGCGAGCCGATGATTTGCTGTTTTGTGCCCATTGGATCTGTCGGCGGCGCGCCGAAATCGGCGCGCTCTGCCTGCGCTTTGCACCCATGATGCCGCTCCCGGCGCCGCTTCGATTGACCAAAGTCAAGGCACTGCCCGGAAACGCAGCGCTCGCCGTAACACACGAAATTCTTGCGCCGCCCGGGCATGCACGAGGTGCGCGGCGCGCGAGCGCGCCCGGGCAAGGCTGCGGCCGTCGCAGTGCGCCGGAATCAGCTCAGGTCCCGGGAATGGCGCCCCCACGGGCCTGCGCCCCTATCCGCCCGGTCCGCTTACGACCGGAAAAAACGCATTAAAAAACGGGAAGATACGTCCAAAAACCAGCCCGGATCCAGGGCCATGCTAGACACACCCCAATGCAAAATTCGCGCCCGTAAATACCACAAAAAAATATTTTTTGCAGGGCTGCAATCCACCGCAATTTGTAGTATGCTGATTACACATCACCACAAGACTCCATTATAAGGTACTGAAAAAATGGACATTACAAAAAAAGAAAACAAGGTTTCCAGCATAGCAGTTCCTCCCCTCCCCGATCAAAAAATCAGCCGAGAAGTACTGCTCGAGAAGTACGCAAAGGGCAGCGAGAGCAGCATCACCGAAGTGCGCGCGCGCATTGCGCATGCACTCGCCGCGGTCGAACCGGAAGACAAGCGCGCGCTGTGGGAAAAGCGCTTCATGCAGACGATGGAAGCCGGCTTCATTCCCGCCGGTCGCATCATGTCGGCCGCCGGCATCCAGATGCAAGCGACGCTGATCAACTGCTTCGTGCAGCCGGTAGGCGACTCTATTTCGGAAATCGTCGACGACAAGCCCGGCATATACACCGCGCTACAGCAGGCGGCGGAAACCATGCGCCGCGGCGGCGGCGTCGGCTATGATTTTTCCTCGATCCGGCCCAAGGGCTCGGAAGTGAAAGGCACACACTCGCGCGCGAGCGGACCGGTATCTTATATGCGCGTGTTCGACCGCTCCTGCGAGACGGTGGAATCGGCGGGATCGCGCCGGGGCGCGCAGATGGGCGTGCTGCGCTGCGACCATCCCGACGTGGAGGAATTCATCCACGCCAAGGACCGCGGTGACCTGTCCAATTTCAATATTTCGGTCGGCGTCACCGACGTGTTCATGCAGGCGGTGGAAAACGACATGGAAGCGGAACTGGTGCACAAGGCACGACCGCACAAGGATCTGATGGATGCCGGCAGCTATCAGCGCGACGACGGGCTGTGGGTCTACCGCAAGCTGCGCGCGCGCGAGCTGTGGGATCAGATCATGCACTCGACCTACGACCACGCCGAGCCGGGGATCCTGTTCCTCGACCGCATGAACCGCGACAACAACCTCAATTACTGCGAGACCATCGAGGCGACCAATCCCTGCGCCGAGCAGCCGCTGCCGCCCTACGGCTGCTGCTGCCTGGGCTCGATCAACCTGACCAACTTCGTCACCGCGCCGTTCACCGAGCAGGCCACGTTCGATTTCGAGCGCTTCGGCGCGACCGTCGAAACCTCGGTGCGCATGCTCGACAATGTGCTCGACGCGACCGCCTGGCCGCTGCCGCAGCAGCATGAAGAGGCGATGAACAAGCGCCGCGTCGGCCTGGGCTACACCGGCATGGGCGACGCGCTGATCATGCTGCGCCAGCGCTACGACGGCGACGAGGCGCGCGCGCTGGCCGCTAGAATCTCCGAAGAGATGCGCGATTACGCCTACCGCGCCTCGAGTAAGCTCGCGCAGGAGCGCGGCGCCTTCCCGCTGTTCAATGCCGATATGTACCTGTCGGGCACCAGCTTCGCCACCCGCCTGCCGCCGGAAATCAAGGCGCTGATCAGAAAGCATGGACTGAGGAACAGCCACCTCCTGTCGATCGCCCCCACCGGCACCATCAGCCTCGCCTTCGCCGACAACGCCTCCAACGGCATCGAACCGCCGTTCTCCTGGACCTACACGCGCAAGAAACGCATGGCCGACGGTACGCTGCAGGAATTCCCGGTCGAGGATTACGCCTGGCGCCTGTACCGCCACCTGGTGGCGAATGGCGCCCTGCCCGCGCCCGCCGGCGAGGCCGATGTGCTTCCCGATTATTTCGTCACCGCACTGGAGATCTCCGCGGCTGCGCACGAAGCCATGGTCGCCGCCGTGGCGCCTTATGTGGACACCAGCATTTCCAAGACGGTGAACGTGCCTGAGAACTATCCCTACGAGGATTTCCAGGGCCTGTACATGGCCGCGTGGAAATCCGGGCTCAAGGGACTCGCCACTTACCGTCCCAACAGCGTACTCGGCTCGGTGCTGTCGGTCGAAAGCGCGCAAACCGCGCCGCAGGACTTTGTCGGCAGCGACCGCAACCGCCGCATCCAGATCAAGGCCGTGCCCGAGCCGGTGCTCGCCAGCCTGCGCTGGCCCGGACGGCCGCGGCTCGCCGGCGGCAACCTCGCCTGGAGCTACATGGTCGAGCATGCGCACGGCGATTTCTGTCTCTTCGTTGGCCAGGTGGAAAACGGCAGCTCGCGACCGTTCGAGGTGTGGGTGAACGGGAGCGAGCAGCCGCGTGGCCTGGGCGCCCTGGCCAAGACTTTGTCTATGGACATGCGCGCCAACGACGCGGCCTGGCTGCGCCTGAAGCTCGATTCGCTCGCCAAGGCGGCAGGCGACGACGCTTTCGACATGCCGTTCCCGCCGAACGGCGAGAAAAAAGCCATGCCCAGCGTCGCTGCCGCCGTCGCGCGGCTGGTGCGCTGGCGCTGCGAGGAACTCAAAGCCCTGCCCGAAGAAAAGCACGGCCCGGTGATCGACGCCATGTTCAGCCTGAAGGAGCCCAAGACCGGTACCGACGGCACCATGTCCTGGACCGTGGACGTGCTCAATCCGTCCACCGGCGACGACTTCGTGCTCGGCTTGAAGGAAATCACCCTGCCAGACGGCGTCACCCGCCCCTACTCCATGTGGCTCTCGGGCGAATACCCGCGCGCGCTCGACGGCCTGTGCAAGATTCTGTCGCTGGACATGCGCATCATTGACCCGGCCTGGATCGGCATGAAACTACGCAAGCTGCTGGTCTATCCGGAGCCGCTGGGCGACTTCATGGCCTTCACCCCGGGCTCGCGCAAGCAGCAGAACTGGCCCTCGACCGTGTCCTACGTCGCGCGCCTGATCATGCACCGCTACGCCATGCTCGGCATCCTCGACGAGCTCGGCTACCCGGTGCAGACCATGGGCATCATGGAGACCCCGGCCAAGGGTGGCACGCCCAAGATGAAGGGAACGAAATGCGAAGAGTGCGGCAACTTCGCAGTGATCAAGAAGGACGGCTGCGACTTCTGTTCGGCTTGCGGCTGGGTGGGGGTGTGCGGGTAGTTTGACTCCGGCCTTGCGGTTTGTCGTGTGCTTGACCATATGCCTACGATGCAGTCGCGCCGCAAAGCCGAAACCTGAGCAAACCCACACCGTCGTCCAAGCGGGCGATACCCGCCTACGCACTCAGCGGCGCTAACGCCCTACGCCCGGAGGCGGAGGCGGCGGATACCCGGGAGGCGGCGGGGGCGCATATACGCCGGGAGGCTGCGGATTGGCCGCCGGCCCAGACCCCTGCATCAGCTGGCCGGATACCGGAACGCGTTCGCCTTTCGCGTACATGCACTGAATGTAGGCATAGTCGTAGCGGCGCTGCAGGGCATAGCCGGAAGCCTGGCCGGCACTGGCGCCCATGGCGCTTCCTGCGAGCAAGCCCACGCCCGCACCGGTCCCAGCGCTCCTATGTCCGCCCATAGCCGCGCCGGCCAGCGCACCGACTCCCGCGCCGACCGCGGCACTTTCCACACCGCTTCTGATGGCCGCCTCGTTCGCCGTCGTGCCGCCGATCTGGCTGAGTGCGAATTGCCTGCAGTCGGCATCGTCGATACGGAACTGATCGAAACTCTTGCCTGTGCCCGGCAGCGCCATGATGCTGGGGCCGGTCGGGATGGTCGCGCAAGCGGCGAGCGCCAGCAGCGCCGCCAGAGGTGATAAGCGAAAAAACTTGGACATGTTCGAATACTCCTGGCAATTAGCATTCATTTGAAAATGATGGGACACGCCCCACCTACGTTCCCCTGTATCGGCCCTTGCGAAATTCATAATCGCAAGGGATTCTCAGCGGGACGGCGGCTGCGCCGGCACTTCTTGCCAACCGGCGGGGCATTCGCGTACGTAAGGGTAATACGCTTTCGATGCCGCGCAGTAGTACCAGTTCCCCGGCACCGGCGCTGCCGGCGCCGGGCCCTGTTCGACATAGACAGGCGGCGCGTAGGGCAGGATCGTCTCCTGCGGGTAGTAGTAATAGGGCGTGTCGTACGGAGCGTAATACGGCGGGTAATACGCCGGCCCGAAAAGCGGCACGCCCAGATAAAAGCCGAAGCGTGTGTGGCCACCATGGTAGTGACCCGGACCGCCGTGGTAGTGGCCGTGAGCGCCGTGGAAGTGGCTCGGACCCAGGTGGCGTTGCGCCAGCGCTGCGCCACTGGCCGCGAAGCCCAGCACGAAGAAAGCCAATGCAGCAATGGGTTTCCGCAATTCTGTCTTCATCATATGCCTCTGCTTCGAAAGGACAGACGGGCAATTCGCTTCATGCATTTCAACAATGCGCACCAGCTTGACCGCGTGCATACCGTGCAGCCGATTCGCCGGCGCCCGTCTTCCCGTGGACGATGGCTTCAGGCTATCTCTGCCCAGTTCCGGAGATATGACAACGGTCAATGAAATGGCCGATCGGCGGAGCTTGATGCCAACATGGCCCAGAGCCCCAGCCGGCCGGCGCCGGAAGCGCTTGTGCACATTATGTGTCATCCGCACTAGAATGCTCTAAACAAGGAGGAATCAGTGGACAACACCACGGGACCGCGCTACGAG
>DATKUQ010000198.1:0-3261 GCA_035530495.1 Burkholderiales bacterium | reverse complement strand
AACCCCGACCTGGCCATGGATGCCTCGCAACTACTCGACACCACCGGGGCACTACGCCTGGTCCCCACCCAATGCTCCGAACTTAAGCCCCCCCGATCAACAGCACAGCTTGTAGGCGGAATACGTATGCGGCTTGGTTCGTGGGGGTCGCGGATAGCTGCGGCCCGATTGTATGCGACAGCGCGTGCGGGCGATGACGTGGAGTGCGCTGGTGAGGACGTCCAAGCATGCGCTCACGCGTAACAAGCAGCCGGTGAGGATCGGGCGGAGTGCGCCGATCGCGTAGGTGCGGTTGGGGCGACTGTCCGGTTCGGTCGGCGGCGCGTCGGCGGTCGGCGGGATGGCGGTGAGCAGTGCGTGCAGGTTGTCGGCGACGATCTTCGCCGCAAAGTCCTGCTGGAAGGCCAGATGGGTCAGGCCGGTCGCCGCTTCCAGGCGCAAGCGATGCTTGATCCGCTTGAATGCCTCTTCAATACGCCAGCGGCGGTGGTACAGCTCGCCGAAGGCCGCGGCGGGATAGCGTGCCTCCTCGAGCAATGAGGTCATCAGGATGCGCACCGATCCACTCGGTGTGACATCACGAATCAGGCGGACGGTCGTGTGTTCGCGGCGCAGCGCGTAGGTGGCTGCATCGGCCGGCGTGGGCGCGGCCAGGGTGACGATGCGCTGCGCCTGACCGCTGTGCAGGAACGCCTTGACGCAAGCCCAGCCCGAGGCATCCACGCGCATGCAAAAAGCGCGTTGCGCCTGTACGAGTGTCGCCGCCATGGTGTTGCCGATCAGACCGCGATCGAGCACGAGCAGATCGTCGGGGCCGGTGGCATCGAGCGCCTCGAACAGCATCTGCCGCTCCGAGCCATCAGCCGGATGCAGCGCGGCATGCAAGGTCAGTTCCGCGCCGGGCAGATACAAGGCAAACGCATAGTGATCGGCGTCAAGCTCAGCACCGCGGCGCGTGGACACGCACAAGCGCGAACCGTCCGCAGCGACCACGCGCAAGCCGTGCCAGCGATGCGCATCAATGAGTGGCCGAGCCCGATCCAGCAGTGTCGCGTTGAGTTGGTCGAACACCTGGGCGGAAAAGCCGCGACGGGTCTTCGCAAAGGCGCGATCGCTGCATTCGCGCGACCGTCCGGTGAGGCCGTGCGATTGTGCAAACATCTCGTCGAGTGCGGCTTGCACCGAGGTGCACATGCCGGACAACATCATCGCCAGCACGCGCGGCACCGTGAGTTTACGTTGCCGGGTGAACGCCCCCGGACGCAGTCGAAACGGGGCGATGAGGGAAGGATCGTGAAGGTGTGAGGCGAACTCAGACAGCAGCGACTCGGGATCGAGTATTTGAGTTCATAGTGTTTATTTATCAATGATTTACGATGTGACTATCCTATCGCACATGGGCCGGAAATGCCAGTGCTTTTTGCGGGAAATCGCTTAAGTTCGGAGCATTGCCGGCCGGGCTGGCTCGGACGATGGTTTTGATGTCCGCGGTTACGAAGTGATTCCTCCGAACTACACAGACACTGACGAAGGAGGTCCGGATGACGACGAGGTGTCTTTTCCCAGGGATCGTCTCTGGCTTGTGCAATGCAAGCGCGAACGAAGAATTACGCCGAAGAAGTTGGCCGGCTACCTAGTTCTACTGTGTTATGAAAGTTATGGCATGATGACGCCATCTTCGAGCAACACGCAAGGAGGTGGGTCATGGGCACGAGTCTGGAGGCACGCTTTGCACGGTATGGCGAGGCGATGGTGTCCGCCTTGGGGCACGCGGATCGGGCGGCGCCGGCGACATGGTACCTACAAGGATTGATGCTGCCCGGCGGACGCAAGAGCGTGGAGCCGATGGCGGCGCGGGTGCGGCCCCAGGAGGTGCGCTCGACCCATCAGTCGATGCACCATTTGGTGTCGACCTCGGACTGGAGCGACGACGCCTTGCTGGCCACGGTCGCCGAGCAGGTGCTGCCGGTGCTGACGCGCGGTGGAGCTGAGCCGTGCTTCTGGATCATCGATGACACCGGCTTTCCGAAGAAGGGCACGCACTCGGTGGGCGTGGCCCGCCAGTATTGCGGGCAGACCGGCAAGACCGACAACTGCCGGGTGGCGGTGAGCCTGTCGCTGGCGACGGACTCGAACAGCCTGCCCTTGGCCTGGCAGCTCTACCTGCCGGCCGAGTGGACCGATGATCCAAAGCGGTGCGCCGAGGCCGGCGTGCCTGCGTCGGTGGGCTTCCTGACCAAAAACCAGATCGCCGCCGCGCAGATCCGGGCCGCGGTCGCCGCCCAGGTGCCGCGGGGTGTGGTGCTGGGCGATGCCGCCTACGGCGATGACTGCGCGCTTCGCGATGAGCTGAGCGCGCAGGCGCTGATCTACGCGCTGGGCATCCGGCCGCTCACCACCGTGTGGTGGGGCGCGCATCAACCGGCCACCGCCCCGCCGCCGGCGGCCACGGGTCGCCCCCGCGTGCGAGTGGTGCGCGATGCGGCACATCCACCGATCAACGTGCGTGCCCTGGCGCAGGCGCTGCCGGCGCGTGCGTATCGCACCATCGCCTGGCGACAGGGCTCAGCAGAAACATTGTCCGGTCGCTTTGCCCGCGTGCGCGTGGTCACCGCCCACGACGATCGCGTCCGCGACCCCGAATGGCTGGTCATCGAATGGCCTCGCGGCGACGCCGAACCGCTTCGCTACTGGCTGTCGACGCTGCCTGAAGAAGCGACCTTCAAGGCACTCGTCGGCACCATCAAAGGCCGTTGGCGCATCGAGCGGGACTACCTGGAACTCAAGCAGGAACTCGGCCTGGGCCACTACGAAGGACGCAACTGGCGCGGCTTTCATCACCACGCCAGCCTGTGCATCGCAGCCTATGGTTTTTTGACGCTGGAGCGCTTGCGCGGTAGTAAAAAAAACCGTGCTCGATTCAAAGAACCTACCGTACCCGAAGGCTTCAGCCCGCGCGGGGCTGGGGCCCATGCAGCGCCACCTGCCGTGGTCGATCTCGACCTTGCGCTTCCGCCTCGCCCGCGTCATCGCGCGCCAGCTGTCACGCTGTCCGTGCTGCGGCAGGGCGCACCGAAGCACCAGACATGTTTAGTAACACAGTAGAAGTAGGAGCCCGCTCGCGGGCGATGCTTTTCGTTGATGCATCAGAACAAGAGCATCGCCCGCGAGCGGGCTCCTACGCGGCAACGCTTGAATGGAGGTTTGCCGATATGTGGTATTTCGCATGGATCCTCGGGCTGGGCCTGGCCTGCGCCTTCG
>DATKUQ010000197.1:0-6895 GCA_035530495.1 Burkholderiales bacterium | reverse complement strand
TCGAAGCTGAGGTCGCGCAGCGTGTGGCTGCCGCCGTAGTATTGGTTGAGGCCTTGTATGCTGAGCACGTGAGCCTCTAGGCTTTGTCATTCCGAGCGAAGCGAGGAATCTGCTTTTCGGCGACGGCAAAAAGCAGATTCCTCGGCCATCGGCCTCGGAATGACAGGGTTGAAGCGTTAAAGGGAGCCCGCATATTCATCGGCCCAGATAGACTTCGATCACGCGCGCATCGTTCTGCACATCGTGCATGCTGCCTTCGGCGAGCACGCTGCCCTCGTGCAGCACCGTCACCTTGCGCGCGATGCCGGCGACGAAATCCATGTCGTGCTCGACCACGATGACCGAGTGCTTGCCCGCCAGCGTCTTGCACAGCTCGCCGGTGCGCTCGGTCTCCTCGTCGGTCATGCCCGCCACCGGTTCGTCGAGCAGCAGCACGCGCGGCTCCTGCATCAACAGCATGCCGATCTCCAGCCACTGCTTCTGGCCGTGAGACAGCAGCCCTGCGGGGCGATCGACCTCGGTGGCGAGGTGGATCAGCGCGAGCGTTTCAGCGATGCGGTCGCGCTGCGCCGAGTCGAGTCGCGCGGTGAGGCTGGCGCGCACGCGCTTGTCGCACTTCATCGCCAGCTCCAGGTTCTCGAACACGCTGTGTTGTTCGAACACCGTGGGTTTCTGGAACTTGCGCCCGATGCCGGCGTGGGCGATCTCCGCTTCGGTCAATTTGCTGAGATCGATGGTCTGGCCGAAGAACACGGTGCCGGAGTCGGGCCGCGTCTTGCCGGTGATCACGTCCATCATGGTCGTCTTGCCGGCGCCGTTGGGGCCGATGATGCAGCGCAGCTCGCCGTCGTCGATGTCCAGCGACAGCTGGTTCAGCGCCTTGAAGCCGTCGAAGCTGACGCTGATGTCCTCCAGGTACAGGATCGTCTTGTGCGAGACGTCGACCCCGGGCGTGAGCACGCGCCCGCCGGCCGATGCGCCGCCGCCGTAGGAATCCGACGCGTCGACCGCGGCGGCGTTCACGAACGTTTCTCCCGCGCAAACTTCAGCAGTCCGACCACGCCCTGCGGCAGGAACAGCGTCGAGAGGACGAACAGCAGCCCGAGGAAATACAGCCAGTAGTCCGGGAACTGCTGCGTGAAGAAGCTCTTCGCGCCGTTGACCAGCAGCGCGCCCAGCGCCGCGCCGACCAGCGTGCCGCGCCCGCCGACCGCGACCCAGATCGCGATCTCGATCGAATTCGCCGGCGACATCTCGCTCGGGTTGATGATCCCGACCTGCGGCACGTACAGCGCGCCGGCGATGCCGCACAGCACCGCCGACAGCGTCCACACGAACAGCTTGTAGTGCGCGGTGTTGTAGCCGCAGAACATGACGCGCTGCTCGGCATCGCGGATCGCGGCGAGCACGCGGCCGAACTTCGAGCTCACCAGCCAGCGCCCGAGCAGCAGCGCGCCGATCAGCGCCGCGGCGCTGAGCGCGAACAGTGCGACCCGCATCTGCGGCGTCGCGATCGGAATGCCGAGAATGCGCTTGAAGTCGGTGAAGCCGTTGTTGCCGCCGAAGCCGGTCTCGTTCCTGAAGAACAGCAGCATCGCGGCGTAGGTGAGCGCCTGGGTGATGATAGAGAAGTACACCCCCTTGATGCGCGAGCGGAAGGCAAAGTAGCCGAACACGAACGCGAGCAGCCCCGGGACCAGCACCACCAGCAGCGCCGCGTACCAGAAGTGCTCGGTGAAGCTCCAGTACCAGGGGTAGGCCTTCCAGTCGAGGAACACCATGAAGTCCGCAAGATGGCTGTGGTAGACGCCGTCGAGCCCGATCTGGCGCATCAGGTACATGCCCATGGCGTAGCCGCCGAGCGCGAAGAACAGGCCGTGGCCCAGGGACAGGATCCCGGCATAGCCCCACACCAGATCCATCGCCAGCGCGACGATGCCGTAGCAGATGATCTTTCCGCCCAGGCTGACCCAGTACTCGGAGAGGTGGAACGCGCTGTCCGGCGGAAACAGCAGCGCCGACACCGGCACCACCACCAGCAGCGCGAGCGCGAACGCCGCGAGCGCGATCCAGCCGCGGCTGCTGTACAAGCGTCTCATGCCTCGACCGCCCGGCCCTTGAGCGCGAACAGGCCCTGCGGGCGCTTCTGGATGAAGATGATGATGAACACCAGCACCGCGATCTTGGCGATCACCGCGCCCGACCACGACTCGATCAGTTTGTCGACCAGGCCGAGACCCATGCCCGCGTACACGGTGCCGGCGAGCTGGCCGACGCCGCCCAGCACCACCACCATGAACGAGTCGACGATGTAGCCCTGACCGAGCGCGGGACCGACGTTGCCGATCTGCGACAGCGCGCAGCCGGCGAGCCCCGCGATCGCGCAGCCCAGGCCGAAAGCCAGCGTGTCGACGCGCGCGGTGGGCACGCCGACGCAGCTCGCCATGGCGCGGTTCTGCGTCACGCCGCGCACGAACAGGCCGAGGCGCGTGCGCGTGAGCAGCAGCCAGATCCCGGCCACCACCGCGGCGGCGAACAGGATGATCACGATCCGGCTGTACGGCAGCACCAGGTTCGACATCACCTGCACGCCGCCGGACATCCACGAGGGGTTGGTCACCTGCACGTTCGGTGCTCCGAATAAGGATCTCACGCCCTGCATAAGGATCAGGCTGATGCCCCAGGTCGCGAGCAGCGTCTCGAGCGGCCGGCCGTAGAGCCAGCGGATCACCGTGCGCTCGAGGATCATGCCGGCGATCCCGGACACGATGAACGATGCGGGCACCGCCGCCACCAGGTACCAGTCGAACGCGCCGGGCGCGTAGGCACGGAACAGGTTCTGCACTACGTAGGTCGCGTAGGCGCCGAGCATGATCAGCTCGCCGTGCGCCATGTTAATTACGCCCATCAGGCCGTAGGTGATCGCCAGCCCGAGCGCGGCGATCATCAGGATGCTGCCCAGGCTCAGGCCGGCGAACAGCAGCCCGATGCGTTCGCCCCAGGCGAGCCGCCCGCGCACGTCGGCGAGGCTTTTCTGCGCCGCGGCGCGGATCTGCGCGTCCGGCTCGGCCCAGCTGCCGTCTGCCTTTTTCGCCACCAGCGGCAGCAGCAGGGACTCGGTTTTCGAGTTGCCCGAGCCCGCGAGCGTACGAATCGCGGCCAGGCGCTCGGCCTCGCTGCCGCTGTGCAGATGCACCGACGCGGCGACGATCTCGAGCACGCTCTTGACTTCGGGGTCCGTCTCGCGCGCCAGGGCCTTGTCCACCACCGGCAGCGCCGCGGCGCGCGGGTCGTCGGCCAGTTCGCGCGCAGCTTTCAGGCGCGTGGCGCGGTCAGGCGATACCAGGCGCAGCGCGGAAACCGCGGAGTCGAGTACCCCGCGGATGCGGTTGTTGAGCACGACGTCGCTCGCGTCCGCCGGCACCGGCGAGATCTTCTCGCCGCTCACCGCGTCGGTCGCGGCCTTGCCCTGGATGATCAGCACCCGGTCGCCCGAGGTCTGCACGTTGCCCGCCAGCAGCGCCTTCAGCAGCGGCTCGGCCTGTTCGTCGCCGGATTCGACCAGCGCATTGATGGCCGCGATCTTGTCGTCGCTGGTGTCGCCAAACGCGAGCTTGTGCACCACCGTGGCATCGAGCGCGAGCGCAGGGCGGGCGGTGCCCAAACCCGCCAGAAGGAGCGCGGCAATGAACATGCGGATCACCGCAGGCGGAATTTTCAGCGTGGGCATGGCGGCAGGGACGGGCGGCGGCGCCTGCCGCCGCCCGAAGCACTCAGGTCTTCTTGGGCATCTTCACTGCGTAGTCCTTCTTGCCCTTGTCCTCGGGCAGGTAAGGGCTCCACGGCTGCGCCTTGATCGGCCCCTTGGTTTTCCACACCACGTCGAACTGCCCGTCGGCGCGCACCTGGCCGATGAACACCGGCTTGTGCAGGTGGTGGTTGTGCGGGTCCATCTCGATATGGAAGCCGTCCGGAGCGTTGAATTTCTGTCCGCCGACCGCCGCGATCACCTTGTCGACCTGGAACGTTCCGGCCTTCTCGACCGCCTGCTTCCACATGTGGATGCCGATGTAGCTGGCCTCCATCGGGTCGTTGGTGAGCGGCTTGTCGGCATAGGGCAGCTTCATCCTCTTGGTATACGCGGCCCACTCTTCCTTCCAGCCCGTGTTGACCGGGTTTTTGAGCGACATGAAATAGTTCCACGCCGCGAGCTGCCCGACCAGCGGCGTGGTGTCAATGCCGCTCAGCTCCTCTTCGCCGACCGAGAACGCGACCACCGGGATGTCGGTCGCCTTGATGCCCTGGTTGCCGAGCTCCTTGTAGAACGGCACGTTGGAATCGCCGTTGATGGTCGAAACCACCGCGGTCTTGCCCCCGCCGGCGAACTTCTTGATGTTGGCGACGATGGTCTGGTAGTCGCTGTGGCCGAACGGGGTGTAGACCTCCTGGATGTCGGAATCCTGCACGCCCTTGGCGTGCAGGAAGTAGCGCAGGATCTTGTTGGTCGTGCGCGGATACACGTAGTCGGTGCCGAGCAGGAAGAAGCGCTTGGCGCCGCCGCCATCTTCGCTCATCAGGTACTCGACCGCGGGAATCGCCTGCTGGTTGGGCGCGGCGCCGGTGTAGAACACGTTGTAGGACAGCTCTTCGCCCTCGTACTGCACGGGGTAGAACAGCAGCCCGTTCAGTTCCTCGAATACCGGCAGCACCGACTTGCGCGACACCGAGGTCCAGCAGCCGAACACCGCCGCGACCTTGTCCACCGTAAGCAGCTGGCGCGCCTTCTCGGCGAACAGCGGCCAGTTGGATGCGGGGTCGACCACCACGGGCTCGATCTTGTGGCCCATGACCCCACCCTTCTTGTTGATCTGCTCGAAAGCGAACAGGTCCATGTCCTTGAGCACCGACTCGCTGATCGCCATCGTGCCGGAGAGCGAATGCAGCACGCCCACCTTGACGGTCTTGCCTTTGGCCCAAATGCTCGGCGCGACCAGCCCACCGGCCGCGGTCGCGGCCCCGAGAGCCAGACCCTTCACAAATTCGCGTCGTTTCATGCTTATCTCCCTTGTCCGTGCAAGAATGGATCGGTCTTCGGCGTCGTCGCAGCTGCCTCGACGGCTTTGCTCGCAACGACCGAGCCTGCAGCAATTCTTTTTACAAAACTTCTTCGCAATTCCATATCCACATCTCCCGAGAGTAAAAAATCGAACAATGCCTCAGACCGCCTGAGCTCGAGTTTCATTAGTCAGGTCGAGGAGGTCTTTAGCACGGCTTGTGCCAGGATGCGGAAACGGCGCGATGTTTGCGATTAAGCGGCTGATTACAAAGTGGATGAGATCCGTGCGCAAGGCCGGTCGAACTGCGTCGCCGCTAGCAAATTTCGACGCACGATCATTATTGGTGCGGCGAAGCCGGGGCGCGCACCAAATTGTGGCGAGCGCTTTCGGCTGGTCGCATGCGTCATCGAAGTGGAGCAATGCGCGCGTTTGCCGCAAGCGCCGCTGCGGTCTAAAATCGAATCATGAGATTCGGCTTGGCGGCTGCTGCTGTAACCGGTGCTGTCCTTCTCGCAGGCTGCGCCGGCGGCGCGGTCGGCCTGCGCAGCACCAATTTAACCTTGATCGGCGGCGTACCACCGCCGAGCGGTTCGTACCATGCGGCTGCGATTCAGGCGCAGGCAAGCGCCAGCGCCTATATCGGATTGTTCCTTCTGGGCGTGTACGCCGCCGCTGCCGAGGACGATCATCCGAGTTGGCGTGACGGTCTCGATTGGCGCAGGCCGCCGCAAATGGCCGAGGACCGCGCCATCGCCGAGCGCGATTGCAGCCGGCCGATGCGGACGCCCAGCGCAAACCTGCGTTGCAGATGAGGCCAGGCGCGTGGCGTACGCCCACTGCGGCGCGCGATACAGACCGTATCAGGGTGATGCTAAACTGCAGACGCCGTTAAGTTTGCCTTGCGCCATCGCATTAAGGAAAAGGCCTGTCCCAAGATGACCCGCAGCACTAAAATCGTCGCGACCCTGGGGCCCGCGTCGAACGACCCCGAAACCCTGGAGCGCATGTTCCAGGCGGGGGTGGACGTCGTGCGCTTCAATTTTTCGCATGGCACGGCAGCCGATCACCTGCGGCGCGCCGAGGCCGTGCGCGAGCTCTGCAGCAAGACCGGCCGCACCGTCGGCATCATGGGCGACCTGCAGGGCCCGAAGATCCGCGTCGGCAAATTTCGCGACGGCAAGGTCACGCTCAAGGATGGCGATGCGTTCATTCTCGATGCCGACTACGAGCTCGGCGACGAGGGGCGCGCCGGCCTGGACTACAAGGAGTTGCCGCGCGACGTGAGCGCGGGCGACGTGCTGCTGCTCGACGACGGCCGCATCGAGTTCGAGGTGGAACGCGTGGCGGGCAACGCAGTGCACTGCCGCGTGGTCCACGGCGGCGTGCTGTCGAACAACAAGGGCATCAACCGCCGCGGCGGAGGCCTGACCGCAGCCGCGCTCACCAGCAAGGACATGGAAGACATCCGCACCGCCGCCGCGATCAAGGTGGATTTCCTCGCGGTGTCGTTTCCGAAATCGAGCGCGGACATGTACATGGCGCGGCTGCTGCTGCGCGCAGCCGGCGGCGAAGCCTTCCTGATCGCCAAGATCGAGCGCGCCGAAGCGGTGGCGCCCGGGGCGCTGGAGGACATCATGTCGGCCTGCGACGGAATCATGGTGGCGCGCGGGGATCTCGCGGTCGAGGTCGGCGACGCCTCGGTGCCGGCGCTGCAAAAGCGCATGATCCGCATGGCGCGCGAGGCGAACAAGCTCACCATCACCGCGACGCAGATGATGGAATCGATGATCGCGAGCCCGGTGCCTACGCGCGCCGAAGTGTCCGACGTCGCCAACGCC
>DATKUQ010000196.1:0-3033 GCA_035530495.1 Burkholderiales bacterium | reverse complement strand
TGGAAATGATGGACCAGCCGGCCACGCGCGCGGTGGAGGAATACGTGCATGCCGGCTACGACCTCGACGCGGCCGCGCTGCTGCTGTGCGAATCCGACGGCACGCCAGAAGAGGTCGAAGACGAGATCGCGCGCATGACTGCGGTGCTAAAGACATCGGGCGCCTATGATTTCCGCATTTCGCAAAACGAAACCGAACGGCTGAAATTCTGGTCCGGACGCAAGGCGGCGTTCTCGGCGATGGGCCGCATCTCGCCGGATTACTACTGCATGGACGGCACCATCCCGCGCAAGCGCCTGGGCGAAGTGCTGCATTTCATCGCCGAAATGGAAAAGAAATACGGCCTGCGCTGCCCCAATGTGTTTCACGCCGGCGACGGCAACCTGCATCCGCTGATCCTGTTCGACGCCAACGATCCGGACGAGCTGCGCCGCACCGAAGCCTTCGCCGGCGAGGTGCTGGAAATGAGCATCGCGGTGGGCGGCACCGTCACCGGAGAGCACGGCGTGGGCATAGAGAAAATCAACCAGATGTGCGCGCAATTCACGCCCCAGGAACTGCAGATGTTTCGCGCGGTGAAGCGCGCGTTCGACGAGGAAGGTCTGCTCAATCCGGACAAGAACATACCGTCGCTGCACCGCTGCGCGGAGTTCGGCCGCATGCATGTCGAGGGCGGGCAGTTGCCGCATCCCGGGCTGCCGCGTTTCTGATATGCCATTTCAGAATTACCGAAATGGCCCTGATATAGGGGAGCATGAGGGGATTTATCCCCTCATGTTGTAGGCTCCATATATGGAACAATTCGTCGAACGCTGCGCCGAGCAGATCCGTTCCGCTGCGGCGGAGAAAAAGCCGCTGCGGCTGCGCGGCGGCGGCACCAAGGACTTCTACGGCCAGAGCCTTAGCGGAGAGGTGCTGGATACACGCGCCTACGCCGGCATCGTCGCCTACGAGCCGACCGAACTGGTGATCACCGTGCGCTGCGGTACGCCGCTGGCGGAATTGGAAGCCGCGTTGCGTGCAAAGGGTCAGCAGCTCGCTTTCGAGCCGCCGCATTTCGGCTCCGGCGCGACCGTGGGCGGGATGGTGGCCGCGGGACTCTCCGGGCCGCGGCGGGCGGCAGCGGGCGCAGTGCGCGATTTCGTGCTCGGCGTGCGCATGCTCGACGGGCGCGGCGACGATTTGCGCTTCGGCGGTCAGGTCATGAAAAACGTCGCCGGCTACGACATCTCGCGCCCGATGGCGGGGTCCCTGGGCACCCTGGGCCTGATACTGGAAGTTTCGCTCAAGGTGCCGCCGCTTGCCTTTGCCGAGGCGACGCTCAAGCAGGAATTGCCCCAGGGCAAGGCGC
The DNA here is from genome assembly GCA_035530495.1 of Burkholderiales bacterium. GTDB lineage: Bacteria > Pseudomonadota > Gammaproteobacteria > Burkholderiales > SG8-39 > 2-12-FULL-64-23. Next base: position 1,682 of record DATKUQ010000196.1, on the reverse strand, counting down.
TGGAAATGCTCAACCATTGGGGCGGAAAGCCGCTGCCGATCAGCGCCTCCGCCTGGATCGGCGGCAGTCTTGCGCTGCGCCTGTCGGGCGCCGCGAGCGCGGTCAAGGCTGCGAGCGCGGCGGTCGGCGGCGAGCCGATGGCTGCCGATCAGGCAAAAGGCTACTGGGAAGGAATTCGCGAGCAAACCGATGCCTTCTTCGCTACCGATAAGCCCCTGTGGCGGCTGTCGCTGCCTTCGGTCGCGCCGCCGCTCGCGCTCCCCGGGGAGGAGCTGATCGAGTGGGGCGGCTCGCTCAGGTGGCTGGCGAGCAAGGCCGATGCGCGCACCGTGCGCGAGGCGGCAGCGCGGGCAGGCGGGCACGCTACCTTGTTTCGTGCGGCGGACAAGAGTGCCGGCGTGTTCACGCCGCTTGTGCCGCCGCTGGCGAGAATCCACCGCAATCTGAAGCAAGCTTTCGACCCGGCGGGCATTTTCAACCGCGGCCGCATGTACGCTGATCTATGAACGAATCATCACCGCGTCTGCGCCATGCAAACTGAGCTTGCCGATTTCATCAAGGACACGCGCGCAGGCAGGGAGGCCGATGCCATCCTGCGCAAATGCGTGCATTGCGGGTTTTGCACGGCGACCTGTCCGACCTATCAGCTGCTGGGCGACGAACTCGACGGACCGCGTGGGCGCATCTACCTGATCAAGGGCATGCTCGAAGGCGCCGAGGTCACGGCGAGGACGCTGTTGCACCTGGACCGCTGCCTTACCTGCCGCGCCTGCGAGACCACCTGCCCGTCCGGCGTGCAGTACGGCCGTCTGGTCGACATCGGGCGCAAGCTCGCGGAAGAGCGCGTGCCGCGGCCGCTGCGTTCGCGGCTGCTGCGCCGCGTTTTGCGCGCGGTGCTGCCGCGGCGCACCCTGTTTGCGGCGCTGCTCGGACTGGGTCGCTGGATGCGCCCGGTGCTGCCGCTCGCGCTGCAGGAGAAGATTCCTGCCGCGGTGCCCGTGTCCGGCGCTTGGCCGCCAGCGCGCCACGCACGCAGAATGCTGGTGCTCGCCGGCTGCGTGCAGCCGGCGCTCTCGCCGGACATCAATGCGGCGAGCGCGCGCGTGCTCGACCGGCTCGGCATTTCGCTGTTCGAGGCGCCGCAGGCCGGCTGCTGCGGCGCGGTGCGCTACCATCTGAATGCCCAGGAAGACGGCCTTGCCGACATGCGCGCGCTGATCGACGCCTGGTGGCCCTACGTCGAACCTGCATCCGAGGGCGGAACGCGCGGCGTCGAAGCGATCGTGATGAGCGCCAGCGGCTGCGGCGTGACGGTGAAGGAATACGGCCATCTGCTCGCGCACGATCCGGCCTATGCCGCCAAGGCGGAAAAAATCAGCGCCCTGACCAAGGACCTCGCCGAAGTGATCGACGCCGAGCTGGGGCGCCTGCAGCCGCTCGTAGCCGAGACGGCGCCGCGCGCAGACGCGGCCAAGCTCGCCCTGCAACTGCCCTGCACCCTGCAGCACGGGCAGAAGATAAACGGCGTCGTCGAGCGCATTCTCACCGCGGCGGGCTTCGAGCTGACGCCGGTCGCCGACAGCCACCTGTGCTGCGGCTCCGCCGGCACCTACTCGATCCTGCAGCCGGAACTTTCGGGGCGGCTGAAAACGAACAAGCTGGCGGCTTTGCACGCGGGCTCG
>DATKUQ010000195.1:0-8400 GCA_035530495.1 Burkholderiales bacterium | reverse complement strand
GATGTGCTCGAACGGCATCTTGGCGAAAACCGCTATCTGTGCGGCGGTGTTGTCACCGAAGCGGACTGGCGACTTTTCACGACGCTGGTGCGCTTTGACGCCGTGTACTACGGGCATTTCAAGTGTAACCTGCGGCGGCTCGTGGACTACGACAATCTTTGGGCATACACGCGCGAGTTGTACCAGGTCCCCGGGATCGCCGGGACGGTCGATCTGGAGCAGATCAAGCAGCATTATTACCGCAGCCACCCGCGCATCAATCCGACTGGCGTGGTGCCGGCGGGGCCGATGCTCGATTTCGCGGCACGGCACGGGCGCGCGCGCGCGGAGCAAGGAGCGCGGGGCGCGGCCTGACGCATTTGCGCGCCATCCGGCAGACGCTTAACGTGCTGGTGCTGTCCGAGCAGTTCGCACTCGGCCGCGCGCGAAAGGCTTTCAACGAAGATGGCGGACTGAAACGCGCGAAGCAGCAGGCCGCGACCGTTGCTTTGGCGCAGCGTCTGTTCGAGGTGAGCGCCAAGCCGGCTGCCTGAGCCGCATCCGATCGGCGCCCCCATAGCCAATCCAGACAATACAATCCGGTTTCGGACGGCGCGATGTTGCGCCCCGACCGAGCGCGCCGCTGTTTACCTGGGAGGTCGCCATGCATTTGCTCGAACAGGCTGCAATTTTCCTGCTGGCCGCGGTGTTGCTGGTGCCGCTGTTCCGGCGTCTCAAGCTCGGCGCGGTACTCGGCTATCTCGCTTCCGGCATGGTCATCGGTCCCTGGGGCCTGGGATTGATCGGCGAGGTGCAGGCAACGATGAACTTCGCCGAATTCGGCGTGGTGCTGCTGCTGTTCCTGATCGGCCTCGAACTGCAGCCGAGCCGGCTGTGGGCGCTGCGCCGGCCGGTATTCGGGCTGGGCGGCGCGCAGGTGGCGGTGACCACGCTGGCGCTGCTCGCAGCCTGTCTGTCTTTCGGCCTGGACTGGCGCGCCGCGCTGGTCGTCGGATTCGGCCTGGCCATGTCCTCCACGGCGCTGGTGATTGCATCGCTCGCCGAGCGCGATCAGCTCAGTGAGCGCCATGGCCGCAATGCCTTCGCCGTCCTGCTGTTCCAGGACCTCTCGGTGATCCCGATGCTGGCGCTGCTGCCGCTGCTGGCGTCGAACGCGGCGCATGCGGGCGGCAACTGGATCGCCGCGCTCAAGGGCGTGGCCGTGATCGTCGCGGTGATCGCCGGCAGCCGACTGGTGGTGCGCCCACTGCTCAAGCGCGCTGCAAGTTACGGCGGGCGCGAGGTGTTCACCGCTGCGGCTTTGCTGCTGGTGATCGGCGCCGCGCTGATCATGGAGAGAATTGGCCTGTCGGCCTCGCTCGGCGCTTTTCTCGCCGGCGTGCTGCTCGCCGATTCGGAGTTCCGCCACGAGCTCGAAGCGGATATCGAGCCGTTCAAGGGCCTGCTGCTCGGTTTGTTTTTCATCGCCGTGGGCATGAGCGCCAATCTCGACCTGGTGTGGCAGCGGCCGCTGGCGGTGTTCGGGCTGGCCCTGGGTTTGATGGCGGCGAAGTTCGTGCTCGTGTACCTGATCGCGCGCGCCGGCGGTTCGCCCAACGATACCGCGCAGCGGCTGGCCGTGGCGCTCGCCCAGGGCGGGGAGTTCGCGTTCGTGCTTTTCGCTGCCGCGGCGGGCCTGGGCGTGTTCGCCATGGCCACTGCCCAGCTGCTGGTGATGGTGGTGACCTTGTCGATGCTGCTGGCACCGCCGTTTTTCGCGCTGCACGAGCGCCTGCTCGGCCTCTGGCTGGAGCGGCGTGCGCCGCCGGAGTACGACACCATAGACGGCCCGGGCAACCCGGTGATCATCGCCGGCTACGGCCGCTTCGGCCAGATCGTATCGCGCGTGCTGCGCATGTGCGGCCTGCCGTTCACGGCGCTGGAAGCGAGCTATCAGCAGGTGGATTTCGTGCGCCGCTTCGGCAGCAACAAGGTCTATTACGGCGATGCATCGCGGCTGGAACTGCTGCACGCGGCCAAGGCGGGCGAGGCCAGGCTGTTCGTTCTGGCGATCGACGACGTCGAAGCTTCGGTCAAGACTGCCGAAGTGGTGCGCCGGCATTTCCCGGACTTGCCCATCCTCGCGCGCGCGCGCAATCGCGTGCATTACTTCCGGCTGCGCGATCTCGGCATCAAGGCGATTCACCGCGAAACCTTTCCGGCGAGCCTGGACGTGGCGCGCCGGGCGCTGCTGCGGCTAGGCTTTGGCGCCGCCTCGGCCGAACACGCGATTGCGCTGTTCCGGGAGCACGACGAGGCTCAGCTCGAGGCGCAATATGCGGTGAAGCACGACGAGGCGCGGCTGATCCAGACCGCCAAAGAGGCGGCCGAGCAGTTGCGCGAGCTGTTCGAGGCCGACAGCGCGGGCTCGCTGGCCGAGTTTCCGCGGGGAGCAGCGAACGGCGATACGCGGCCGACTTGAAGCCCGCGCCGCCGTTTGCGCCGGCCGAGTGCACGTTTGGCTTTAGAATGACGGTATGAAGAACATGGTCGTACTGATTTCGGGCCGCGGCAGCAATATGCAGGCGATGGTCGAAGCCGGCCTGCCGGTCGCGGCGGTGATCAGCAACCGCGCCGACGCGCCCGGGCTGGCGTACGCAGCCGGCCGCGGCATCGCCACGGCTGTCGTTCCGCACCGCGACTATGCCACGCGCGAGGCGTTCGACGCGGCGCTGGCGCAGGCGATCGACGGGTTTTGCCCGGAACTGGTCGCGCTGGCCGGCTTCATGCGCATACTCACTGACAGTTTCGTCCTGCGCTACCAGGGCCGCATGCTCAACATCCATCCTTCGCTACTGCCCGCATTCCCGGGGTTGGACACCCATGCGAGGGCGCTCGCCGCCGGGGTGAAGCTGCATGGCTGTACGGTACATTTCGTCACGCCGCAGCTCGACCATGGGCCCATCGTGATCCAGGCGGCGGTGCCGGTGTTCCCTCAGGACGACGAAGCGACACTCGCCGCACGCGTGCTGGCGCAGGAGCATCGCATCTACCCGCAGGCCGCGCGCTGGTTTCTCGAGGGGGAGCTGATCGTCGACGGCCCTGTGGCGCGCGTTAAGGGGAATCAACTGCAACAAGTGTACGCGCCGTGATCAGATCGATCGCCTTTATAGCGGCCTGTGTCTTCGCCGGTGCGTGCGCGGCGCAGCCGCCGCACAAGCTGACCCTGACTTACGAGCTCAGCTACAACGGCATAGTTGCTGCGGAGATGACGGATGTGTTGGAGCATGAGGGCAAGCATTTTTCTCTGAGTTCCGAAGGGCGCGGCAAGGGCATAGGCGCGCTGCTTTATCACGGTACCGCCAAGCGCTGGTGCCGCGGCGTGATCACCAGCACTGGCCTGCGCCCGCTGGAGTACCGTGAGCAGCGCGGCGACAAGCCGGCTTCCGTAGCCAAATTCGATTGGATCGGAAAGACGCTGACGCTGGAGCACGACGGCAAGATCGAGACCACCAAACTGGTACCCGGGATGCAGGACCGGCTGAGTTTTCTCTACAATTTCGCCTTCGAGGCTGCGCCCGATCTGAAGACGGGCAAGCAGATCAAGGTTACGGCGACCGACGGCAGGGGTTTGACGCGATTTCGATATACCGTCGCCGCACCGGAAATGTTGAAGACCCCGGCAGGCGAGTTCGAAACCGTGCACCTGGTAAAGCAGCGCGAGAACGATGAGGACAAGGGCACGGAACTGTGGTTCGCGCGCGACCGGGATTATCTGCCGGTGCGCATCCTGGTCGTGGATAAGGACGGCGCGCGCATGGACCAGGTGCTGACGCACATCGGCAACTGACGCGCCTTGCGCGCCGATGCCCTGAACCATGCCCTTGCCCCGGCCCCTTCTTGAGCACAGCGCGACTGCGCTCGCCGCCGTGCTGGAATTCAAGCACCCGGCGGATGCCGTAGTGTCGCGCTATCTGCGCGCGCATCCGATTCTCGGCCAGCAGGACCGAGCCTTCGTCGCCGAGACTGTGTTCGCCGCGCTGCGCCGCCTGCGCCTGCTCGAGACGATGACCGGTGGTCGCGACCCGCGCCGGCTGGTGCTGGCCGCGCTGACGCGGCTGCGCGGCCTGAGCCTGCGCGAGCTGGACACGGTATTGAAACCGAGGGAGCGCGAGTGGCTGGCCGAACTCAAGGCGCAAGCGGAGGACAATTCGCTTGCGGTGCGCTGCGATTTTCCCGACTGGCTGCTTGCCAGGCTGCAGCGGCAATACACGGAAGACGAGTTGCTGGCGCTCGCCCACAGCCTGCAGCACGGCGCGCCGCTAGACCTGCGCGTAAACCTGCAAAAAGCCGAGCGCGAAGCGGTGCTCGCGCGCCTGGCGGCCGACGGTATCGCCGCGCACGCGACGCCTTACTCTCCGGTGGGAATACGCCTGGAAGGCAAGCCGCAGATCAACCGGCATGCCTTGTTTCTTGAGGGATCCATAGAAATTCAGGACGAGGGCAGCCAGATTCTGTGCCAGTTGCTTGCACCGCGCCGCGGCGAGATGGTGGCGGATTTCTGCGCCGGCGCCGGCGGCAAGACTCTGGCGCTCGGAGCGCTGATGCGTTCCAGCGGCAGGCTGTATGCATTCGACATTTCGGAAAAACGCCTCGCGGGTTTGAAGCCGCGCCTGGCGCGTTCGGGTCTTTCCAATGTGCATCCGCAGTGGATCGCGAGCGAAAGCGACGCGCGCCTGAAGCGCCTTGCGGGCAAGCTCGACCGCGTGCTGGTGGACGCGCCCTGCACCGGCCTTGGGACGCTGCGGCGCAACCCGGATCTCAAGTGGCGGCAGAACGAACAGGATCTGGTACGGTACCGGGCAAAGCAGGATATGATCCTGTCCGCGGCGGCGAGGCTGGTGAAGCCGGGTGGCCTGATGCTGTATGCGACCTGCAGCCTGCTTGACGAAGAAAACACCGAAGTGGTGGCGTCCTTTCTGGCCGCGCACGCGCAGTTCGAGTTGCGTCCGGCCAAAGCCGTGCTGGCGCAGCAACGTATAGCGCTCGATACTGGGGAATACTTGCGTCTCGCGCCGCATGTGCACGGTACCGACGGTTTTTTCGCGGCCTTGCTGGAAAGAAAGAAATGAGAACATTGCTGCTGCTGTTGGCACTGCTGCAGGCTGGTGCGGCCGGGGCGCAGCTCGCGCAACGGGGCACGCAGGGGCCGGCACTGCGGGAGACGCCGCCGGTATTCGCGGCGCAGGGCACGGTACAAGTGGCGTTTACGCCTTGGGATAATGCCGAGGCGATGATCGCCGGCTGCGTTCGCCAGGCCAAGCGGCAGATCCTGGTACAGGCCTACAGCTTTACCAGCCGTGTTCTGGCGAAGGCGCTGGTCGCGGCCAAAAGGCGCGGCGTAGACGTGCAGGTCATGGCGGACCGCGAACAGACTTTCAGCGGCGAGGCGAGCCGCATACCGGAGTTGGTCCGGGCGGGCATTCCGGTGATGCTGGAGGTGCGCTACCAGAGCGCGCACAACAAGGTGATGGTCATCGACGCCGGCTCGGCGGATGCTGCGGTCATCACCGGTAGCTACAATTGGACTTACGCCGCGCAATACAAGAATGCCGAGAACGTGCTGATCCTGCGCCACAACCCCAATATCGCGAATGCCTACGCCGCCAACTGGAGAAGGCACTTCGCGGACGCTTTGCCCTACGCCAAGCCATGAAACGGCCTTTCAGCAACTTGCTGACAAATGCCTGGTTCGATCTGCATGATCCGCAAGTGGTATGGCAGATCGCGATCCTGCTGGCGTGCTTTTTAATGGCATGGGCCGCGGGGCGGGCTTTGCGCCTAGGCAACGTCGAGGCGGACGGCATCTGGAAATTCGGCGTCGGCGGCCTGCGGCGCATTCTGTTCCCGGTCGTCGCGCTGATTCCGCTGTGGCTGAGCATCGAATTGTTCCAGCACTGGAAATGGATTGAAGTTGATCTGCTGCGTCTGTTCGTGCCGCTGTTGGTATCGCTGTTGCTGGTGCGCCTGTTCTTTTATTTGCTGCGTCACGTGTTCGCCCGCGGCAGCATCGCGCGTACTTTCGAGCGGGCGATCGCAGTCTTGGTCTGGGGCGGCTTGGTGCTGTACGTATCCGGCCTGCTGCCGGACGTGATCGATGTGCTCGATGACATCACGTTCCATCTGGGCACGCAGAAGCTGACGCTGTGGCTGGTGCTGCAAGGGCTGTTCTGGGTGGTGATCACCCTGCTCGCGGCGATGTGGCTCTCCGGCACCATCGAGGCGCGGCTGATGCGGGCCGAATCGCTGCATTCCAGCCTGCGCGTGGTGTTTTCGCGCCTGGCCAGGGCGCTGTTGGTGCTGCTCGCAGTGATCATAGTGCTGCCCCTTCTTGGCATCGACCTCACGGTGTTGTCGGTGTTTGGCGGCGCCCTGGGCGTGGGCATCGGTCTCGGCTTGCAGAAGATCGCCAGCAACTATATCAGCGGTTTCATCGTCCTGCTCGACCGTTCGATCCGCATCGGCGACCTGATCACCGTGGACAATTTCTACGGCGAGGTGAAAAACATTACCACGCGCTACGCGGTGGTGCGGGCGCTCGACGGGCGCGAGGCCATCATCCCCAACGAGTTGCTGATCGCGACGACGGTACTCAACCACTCCTACTCCAACCGCCAGATCCGGATTGCGCTTAATCTGCAGATTGCGTACCGGAGCGACCTGCAGTTGGCGATGCGACTGATGGAGGAGGCGGCGCGCCGGCAAGCGCGCGTGCTCGCCGAGCCGCCGCCGAAGGCATTCCTGCTGCGTTTTGCCGACAGCGGGATCGATCTGGAACTGGGGGTATGGATCGAGGATCCGGAAAACGGCGTCCTCGGCATCCGCTCAGAGCTGTATCTGGACATCTGGCGCGCCTTGCAGGAAGCCGGCATCGAGATTCCCTACCCGCAGCGGGAAGTCCGCATTCTCCCCGATGCGGGCGGCAGCGCCGGCCGAACTGGGGTCGCGTAAGATCCCCTTGGGCGTTTTTGGCGTAATTAGCCATTGCGATACGCCGGAATTCACGTAAAATCCCCACCCGCTTAGTGATTTCCGTGGACACTTAATGCTCTTTTCCGGGCTGTTCGATTTGCCCTGGTGGGGCCTGGTCATCGTGACCCTGGCCCTGACCCATGTCAGTATCGCCGCTGTAACCATATTCCTGCATCGCCACCAGGCCCACCGCGCGCTGGATCTGCATCCGCTGGCGAGCCATTTCTTCCGTCTCTGGCTGTGCCTGACCACCGGCATGGTGACCAAAGAGTGGGCCGCCATCCATCGCAAGCACCACGCCAAGTGCGAGACCGCGGATGATCCGCACAGCCCGCAGATTTACGGCATCAAGCGCGTGCTCTGGGGCGGGGTGTTTCTCTACGTCAAGGAAGCGCATAACAGGCAAACCCTGGAGCGTTACGGCCACGGCACGCCGGACGACTGGCTGGAGCGCAATATCTACAGCAGCCGCGCCAAGATCGGCCTGGTGCTCATGGGCTTGATCGACGTCGCCCTGTTCGGCGTCGTGCCCGGCCTGCTGATTCTGGCGGTGCAGATAGTCTGGATCCCGTTCTGGGCCGCGGGCGTGATCAACGGCATCGGCCATTACTGGGGCTACCGCAATTGGTCCACTGCCGACGCGAGCACGAATATCTGTCCCTGGGGCATACTCATCGGCGGCGAGGAACTGCACAACAACCACCACGCCTACGGCTCATCGGCCAAGCTTTCCAACCGGTGGTACGAGCTCGACATCGGCTGGGTCTATATTCGCATTCTGGAGATGCTGGGGCTGGCCGAGGTCAAGAAACTGGCGCCCAGGCCGCGGTTCACCCAGGCCAAGCCCGTGGCGGATTTCGACACCTTGCAGGCGGTGATCACCTGCCGCTATGACGTGCTCGCGAAATACGCCAAATCGCTCAAGAACACCTACACAGAGGAATTTCGCGCGCTGCGCCGCCTTGCTCCGCGTGACGCCCGATCGTTGAAAGGGCTGAAGCGTTGGCTCAATCGCGACGAGAAGCAAATGCGCGGCGAAGAACGCGCCAAGCTGGCCGAAGCGCTGGCCAAGAGCGAGAAACTGTCGACCGTCTATTCCATGCGCAAGGAATTGGCCGTGCTATGGGAGCGCTCCAACGCCTCGCGCGAGCAGCTGCTGAAGCAGTTGCAGGACTGGTGCAAGCGTGCCGAGGCGAGCGGCATCCGGCAGCTGGAGGAGTTCTCGCTCAGGCTGCGCTGTTACGCGTAGCGGGACAGCGCTGCTGCCAACAAAAGGCCCGCGTGGAGCGGGCTTTTTGTTCGGTGCGCCCGGCAGGGCGCACATACTTGGGGGTGGAAGTCCCCTACACGCCCGGCAAGGGGAAGTGTTAGCCGAACGGCAAGGGTGTC
>DATKUQ010000194.1:0-8541 GCA_035530495.1 Burkholderiales bacterium | reverse complement strand
GCCGCCTTGAGCGTTTCCATCATGTTGGGAAACAGGCTCTTCGGGTCGCCCAGCACTTCCAGCTTCACCAGCTCGTGGCCGTCGAGGAGTTCGCGTGCGAGGCGCAGCGTGCGCACGGCGTCGTCCGCGCTGTAGCAGCCCGCAGTATTGGGCAAGTAAGTGTATTTCGACGGCGGCAGCGCATCGAGCAGCGAAGGCTCGCCCGCGGTCTGTCCGATGTTGGTGCGCCGGATCGCCACGGTGACGATCTGCGCCCCGCTCGCTTCCACCGCGCGGCGGGTCTCGTCGAAGTCTTTGTATTTGCCGGTGCCTATGAGCAGGCGCGAGGCGTAAGCCTTGCCTGCGATCGTCAGTGAGTCCATTGGATGCCTATGCAGGTTGAGCGACGCTCGTGCGCGCGTCGCAGGAAACGGGAAAATTGACCGAGCTGGCGATGAAACAAAGCTCGTGCGCCCTCTCGTGCAGGCGCTGCGCCAACTCCGGGTCGCTGTCGGCGGCGATGCGCACCTGCGGGTGCAGGCTGACTTCGGTAAAGCGCATCTTGCCCTGGTGCATTTGCATGGTGCCGCTGGCTTCGTCCGCGTAAGCGACGACACGCACTCCCGCCCGCGCCGCTTCCGCGAGGTAGGTGAGCATATGGCAGGCCGACAGCGACATCACCAGCATATCTTCAGGGTTATGGCGCGACGCATCGCCGCGGAAAATCTTGTCGGCAGACCCCTGCAACGGCGGCTTGCCCGGAACCTCGATCACGTGCTCGCGCGAATAGCTCTCGTACGAGCTGGTCGCGCCGCGGGCGGCGCCGGTCCAGCTCAGCTTGGCGCTGAAATGATGCACTTGGGCCACGTTCAGCCGCCTCCGACCGCGACCACGATCTCCAGCCGGTCGCCGTCGGCCAGCGCAGTCTGCGCAAAACGGCTGCGCGGCACGATTTCGCCGTTGCGCTCCACTGCCACACGCTTGCCCGCGAGTTGCAGGCGCTCGAGCAGGGCGGCGATGTCGGTGTCGGGCGCTAAGCGCTGGGCTGCACCGTTAACGTTGACTTCAATCACTGTGAGAACCTGGATGATGCGGCGGATTCAGCGCCGATCGGGCTGCGATACCTGTGCTGATTTTACGACAGTTACCGCTGACGGTCACTATGGAATCGCATACGGCGGAGCACGCGTCCGAATGCGTCAGCCCCCGGGCGAGCGCCTGCCTCGCAGTGCGAGCATCAGCAGGGCGGCCAGAGCAAACACGGCGCCGGCGTAGAAAGTCGCGCTATCGCCGAACCGGTCCCAGAGTTCGCCGGCGAGCAGGCTCGCAAAAAGCATGGCCATGCCGCTCGCCAGGTTGAAGAACCCGAAAGCCGTGCCGCGCAGATGCGCCGGCGCGGTATCGGCGACCATCGTCGCGAATAATCCCTGTGTCATGCCCAGATGCAAGCCCCACAGCGCCACGCCCGCAGCGACCGCGGCCAGCCCCTGCGCCGTGGCCAGGATCAGGTCGGCGAAAATCAGCGTCAGCAATGCGGCACTGAGCAGAGCCAGGTGGCTGACGCGATCGGCGAGTTTGCCCAAAGGATAGGCGGAGAGGGCGTAGACGACATTCATCACCACCAGCACCAGCGGCGCATAGCTGTTCGGCAGCCCCTGCTGCTGCGCGCGCAAGATCAAAAACGCCTCGCTGAACCGGGCCAGGGCGAACACGGCGCCCGCCGCGACCACGAACCAGTAAGTGCCGCTCAAATCCGCCAGCGCTTTCCACTGGATCGGGGCAGCCGGTTGGCGCCCGGGCGCGCCCGGGCCGGGCTCGCGCACACCGAAAACCAGCAGCAGCACCGCAATCGAGGCCGGAATCACGGCGTACCAGAATACGGTTCTAAAGTCGCCGGCCCAGTACAGCATCAGCGCCACGCCGAACAGCGGACCGAGGAAGGCTCCGACCGTATCCAGCGACTGGCGCAGGCCGTAAGCCGCGCCGCGTATCTCCGGCGGTGCGAGATCGGCGATGAGCGCATCGCGCGGGGCGCCGCGTATGCCTTTGCCGATGCGGTCCAGGAAGCGTGCCGCGAACACCGCGTTCACCGTCAGCGCCAGGGCGAACAGCGGCTTGGATAAAGCGCCCAGACCATAACCGATAGCTGCCAGGAATTTGCGCTTTCCGATGTAGTCGCTGAGCACACCCGAAAAAACCTTGACGATCAGGGCGGTCGCTTCGGCAAAGCCCTCGACCACGCCTACGGCAAACACGCTCGCGCCCAGGGCGGAAACCATGAACACCGGCAGCAGGCCGTGGATAAGCTCGGACGAGACGTCCATGAACAGGCTGACGAAGCCCAGCATCCAGATGCTGCGCGGAATGACGCTAGCGGGCTTCATGGCGAAGTGTGGCGAGAACGGGTCTGCACCGGCATATGAACGAGCAGGATCATACGCCGTCCTCCGCCATGCGGCGGGAAGTTACGCGCTCCTTATCGGCCGAAGCGCTTTACCACGGTCATGAGTTCGTCGATCGCGGCCTCCCCGTTGCCGGACCGGATAGCGGAGCGAACGCAGCCCTTGGTGTGGTTCTCCAGCAACTGCAGCGCAAGCGCATCCAGCGCGGACTGGATCGCGGAGACCTGTGTAAGCACGTCGACGCAATAGCGGTCCTCTTCGACCATTTTCGCGATTCCGCGCACCTGCCCTTCGATCCGGTTCAAGCGCTTGAGCAGGGCCGACTTGTTGGGCTGCACCACGGCGTGTTCCGCGTGGTGCTCGCACTCCGCCGTTTCAGGCTGCAACTTCAAATCCGGCCTCGACAACGCTCTGCTTGAGCTGCTCCAGCGCCACCTTGTCCGGATCGTAGTCCACCACGGCGCATTTGTTTTCCAGAGACACTTCGGCTTTGGCCACGCCGTCGTGCGCCTTCAACACATTGGTCACGCTGCGCACGCAGCCGCCGCAGGTCATTCCGGAAATTCCCAAAGTCACTGTTTGCATCAGAGTCTCCTTTCGTTTTAAGGATTGAAAAATTCAACTGCCGCGCCAGCGCCGCAACAGCAGCGAGTTGCTGACCACGGATACCGAGGACATCGCCATCGCCGCCCCTGCGATCACGGGATTCAGCATTCCGGCCGCAGCGAGCGGGATGCCAAGTACGTTGTAGACAAACGCGAAGAACAGGTTCTGCCGAATCTTGCCGAGGGTGGCGCGCGACAAGCTGATGGCGTCGGCGACCGAAAGCAAGTCGTTGCGCATGAGCGCGATGTCCGCCGCTTCGAGTGCGACATCCGAGCCCGCCCCGATGGCGAAGCTGACATCGGCCGCAGCGAGCGCAGGCGCGTCGTTGATGCCGTCGCCGACCATCCCGACCACGCGTCCGTCGGTCTTGAATTCGGCCACCGCGGCCGCCTTGTCCGCGGGCAGAACCTGGGCGCGGTAGCTGCTCACGCCGGCTGCGGCAGCGATCGCCTTCGCCGTCGCTGCATTGTCGCCGGTCAGCATCACCACCTCGATCCCCATGGCTTTGAGCTTGGAAACAGCATCGCGCGAACTTGCGCGCAGCTTGTCCGCAATCGCCAGGTAGCCGAGCATGCGAGTGCCGCCGCCGACCGCGATTACGGTCTTGCCCTGCGCGAGCAAGGGTTCGATCGCCGCGGCGTCTATGGTCAAACCCGCCTCGGTGAGAAACTCGGGCGCGCCCAGCAGCAGGGTCTGCTCTCCCCCGAGCGCGGGAACGGCGAGCACCCCACGCACGCCCTTGCCCGTGACCGATTGGAAATCGCGCACTGCGTACGGCGTCACTTCGAGTAGTTTCGCGTGTTCGATCACCGCGTGCGCCAGCGGATGGGTCGAGCCCGACTCCAGGCCTGCCGCCGCCGCAACCAGTTCGCCGGCATCGATGCCCGCCGCGGCAATCACGTCCGTCACCACCGGCCTGCCCTCGGTCAACGTGCCGGTCTTGTCGACGATGAGGGTATTGATCTTCTGCGCCCGCTCCAATGCGACCGCGTTCTTGACCAGCACGCCGACCTGCGCACCGCGCCCCGTGCCGACCATGATCGCGGTAGGCGTCGCCAGCCCGAGCGCGCAGGGGCAGGCGATGACCAGCACGGCGACCGCGTTCACCAGCGCCGGTGCGAGCTCCCCGCCTATGCCCCACCAAAGCGCGAAGGTCAGCACGCTGATCGTGACCACGACCGGAACGAACACGCCGGCGACTTGATCGGCCAGGCGCTGGATCGGCGCCTTCGAGCCCTGGGCCTCGCGCACCAGGCGGATGATGCCGGCCAGCATGGTGGCCGCGCCTACACCTTCGGCGCGGCAGCGCAACAGCCCCTGTTGATTGAGCGTGCCGGCGAACACCTTGTCGCCGCTGCGTTTGTGGACCGGCAGGCTCTCTCCGGTGAGCATGCTCTCGTCCACGCCCGACTCTCCGCTCGCAACCAGGCCGTCGACCGGAATGCTCTCCCCGGAACGGACGACGAATACGTCGCCGATCCGCATGCTTGCGACCGGCACCTCGACCACGGCGCCGTCACGCTCGACGCGCGCGGTCTTGGGCTGCAGGCGGACGAGCGCCTCGATAGCCGCCGAGGTGCTGAGCTTGGCGCGCGCTTCGAGCAGCTTGCCCATGAGGACCAGCGTGATGATGACTGCGCTCGCCTCAAAATAGACGTGCTGTTGATGCAGGCCGAACAGCGTGACGACGGCGGAGAGTCCGTAGGCCGTGCTCGTGCCCAGCGCCACCAGCACATCCATGTTGGCGCCGCCGCCGCGCAAGGCCTTGTAGCCGCCGACGTAGAAGCGCCGGCCGATCCAGAACTGTACCGGCGTGGCGAGCGCAAGCTGGAACCAGCGCGGCAGCAATTCGGCGTGGGCCTGGCCGAACATCCAGAACATCTGCGCGAGCAAGGGCAGGCTGAGCACGACCGAGATCCAGAACAGGCGCAGCTCGCCGCGGAAGGCGTCGGCGCGGCGCGCCCTCTCTTCCTCGGCGTTGGCTTCGACGCGTTCGCTCGCTTCGTACCCCGCCTTGCGGATCGTTCCGGCCAAGAGTTCGGGCGTGGCCAGGCCAGGCACGTAGCTGATCCTGGCGGTCTCGCTGGCGAAATTGACAGTCGCTTCGACGCTCTCGAGCTTATTCAGGGCCTTCTCGATGCGCGCCGCGCAGGCGACGCAGGTCATGCCGTACACCTGAAACTCGGCCACCTGGACCGGCACCGAATATCCGCTGCGCCGGACGGCCTCGACTACTGAGGCTGCCGAGCTTTGGGTCGGTTCGAGCGTGACATGCGCGGATTCCGCCGCAAAATTCACGTTCGCGACTACGCCGGGCAGCTTATTCAGGCTCTTTTCGATGCGTGCCGCGCACGCAGCGCAAGTCATGCCTTCCAGTGGCAAATCCAGGCGATAAGCAGAAGATGTTTCCATGAGAATGGCCGGTGAACAAAGAAATTGTGCTTCTAATGCTATACCCTGCACGGGTATTTGTCAAATACCTGGTCGGGGTATAACAGCGCCGGATGAAACCGGTCGAGAATTCGACCGGGCCGACAGCCTCAATCGGGGGGGATCGGGCGCGCCGAAGTGGTAAATGCGATCGATCTCCCCGCGGGAAGATTGGCGTGAAGACCTTCGACGATCGGCTGGCTTGCGGGTGTGTCCGCTTTCCAGGCAATCACGAAATTCGCGCCCGAACCACCGCTGTCATCGCTGCGGGGAACGAATATCTCGTAGGTGGCCATGGGACCGATCAGTTTCGGCGACGGCAGGTACTCGCGCAGCTTTTTCCCGCTGGTGTCGAAATATTGCGCGGATGTGATGCGGATCGATTTCACGGGATCGGTATTCCGAATGCTCACGGAGATGGAAACCAGCGTCTTCATCGGCTGGCCTCGTGCATCCATCTCGCCATGCCATATGTGCGAATAGACCGGCAAATACAAGACCTGGCCAAGCGAACGCGCCGGCGGCGCCTGGCCGAAGGCGAGGCTGCTGCCGCACGTGAAAAGGATGAGCGAAAACAAGGCGGACTTCATGGGATCTCCCTCTGCGGAACAGCTTATCCGGCCAATATATGAGCGAATGCTCTAAGTGGCAACCTGAGATGGCGCCTGATGTTGCCGGCGGACGATATCCGTAGCGCGATATTCGAGAAGCAGCCCACCCAGCGCAAACGGCAGGCCGGCGAGCACAGGCTCCAGCGCTACCGAGCGCAATGCCGCGAAGGCCCAAGCCAGCTGGAGAATCAGCCGGCAGGAACAGAGCGTTGTCGTCCTTTGAAGCAACGGAATTTCGCCTGTGGCGCACCGGACGCGTTTAATGAACAACTTGCGGAAACCCTCTATAATCCGCCCCATGAGCGGGAGTAGCTCAGTTGGCAGAGCGCCGGCTTCCCAAGCCTGAGGTCGCGAGTTCGAGACTCGTCTCCCGCTCCATCCGCGATGTCGCGCGCTCGATCACTCGCGCCCGGCCGCCCGAAAACCCGCGTGGTTATTAAGTCTTCAGCCTGGCGGTCCCTTGGCTCAGTCGGGCGCGCGGAACCCCTTTGCGCAGCGGCTTGCGCAAATCGCGCGCCTGGCCAACAATGCTCCTCCGATGTCACGCTGGCCCGCCCCAGCAAGAAGCGCTAGCACATGCCCGCATCATTTGACGGAAAACTGGTCGTCGCCATTTCCTCGCGCGCGCTGTTCGACCTGGAGGAAAGCAACCGCGTGTTCGAAGAGCAGGGCGTGGCGGCCTATCACGCGTATCAGCGCAAGCACGAAGACGAGGTGCTCAAGCCAGGCATCGCTTTCGGACTGGTGAACAAGCTCCTGGCGCTCAACCGCCGCGATCCGCCGCGGGTGGAAGTCATCCTGCTGTCGCGCAACACCGCCGACACCGGGCTGCGCATCATGAACTCGATCGAGCATTACCGGCTCGATATTTCCCGCGCGGCCTTCACCGGCGGCGAAAGCACTTACCCCTACGTGCCGGCCTTCGACGCGCACCTGTTCCTGTCGGCCAATCCGGAGGACGTGCGCAAGGCGCTCGATGCGGGGCACGCCGCTGCCACCATCCTGCCTTCCAACGTGGGGCAGAATCCGGCGCCCGAGGGCGAACTGCGCATCGCCTTCGACGGCGACGCAGTGCTGTTCTCCGACGAGGCGGAACAGGTGTACCAGCGCGGCGGGCTGGCAGCGTTCGACCGCAGTGAATCCGATGCAGCAAGACAGCCGCTATCGGGCGGTCCGTTCAAGAGCTTCCTTGCGGCGCTGCACCGCATCCAGTCCGAATACCCGCCGGAGCGTTCGCCCATACGCACCGCGCTGGTGACGGCGCGCGGCGCGCCTGCGCACGAGCGCGTGATCCGGACGCTGCGCGCCTGGAACATCCGCATCGACGAGGCGCTGTTCCTCGGCGGCCTGGACAAAGGGCGCTTCCTCAAGGCTTTCGGCGCCGATATCTTTTTCGACGATCAGCAAGGCCATTGCGAATCGGCTGCCGTGCATGTGGCAACCGGGCACGTGCCGTTCGGTGTCGCCAATCAAAAATAAGACATTTTTGTCATTTCGGATTTACTGAAATGGCCTCTCATTCAGAGGAGTATGAGGGGATGCGCCCCGGAAGGAATCTCCGCAGGGGATATCCCCTCATTTTCATATGAGTCCGTCGGTTTCCGCGCGCCTGCTCGCCTGGCACAAGCGCCACGGCCGACACGAGCTGCCGTGGCAGGGCACGCGCGACGCCTATCGCATCTGGGTCGCTGAAATCATGCTGCAGCAGACCCAGGTCGCCGCGGTAATCCCCTACTACCAGCGCTTTCTCGAGCGCTTCCCCGATATCGCCGCGCTCGCCGCCGCGCCACAGGACGAGGTGCTGCGGCTGTGGAGCGGCCTCGGCTATTACTCGCGCGCGCGCAATTTGCAGCGCGCGGCGCAGCTGGTGGCGGAGCGCCACGGCGCCGTGTTTCCGCGCGCGTTAGAGGACATCGAGGCGCTGCCAGGCATCGGGCGCTCGACCGCGGCGGCAATCGCGGCATTCGCTTACGGCACGCGCGCGGCGATTCTCGATGGCAACGTGAAGCGCGTGCTCGCACGGCATTTCGCCGTGGCCGGCTTTCCGGGAGAAAGACGCATCGAGAACCGGCTGTGGCTACTGGCGGAAAAACTGCTCCCGCCGCACGCGATCGGAAGCTATACCCAAGCGATGATGGATCTGGGGGCGACGCTGTGCACGCGCGCCAAGCCGCGCTGCGCCGACTGTCCGCTCGCGCACAGCTGCCAGGCGCTCGCGCTCGGGCGCGTCAGTGAATTTCCGGCGCCGCGACCCCTGAGGCCCGTGCCGACACGCGCGACGAATATGCTGCTGCTGGTCCGCGCGGGCGAGCTGCTGCTGGAAAAGCGCCCGCCCTCGGGCATCTGGGGCGGACTGTGGAGCCTGCCCGAGATCGACGACGCAGCCCATGCGCGCACGCATTGCAGCAGGCACTACGGCTGCAGCATCGCCGCGCCGCAAGCGCTCGCGCCGCTCGCGCACGGCTTCACCCACTTCAAGCTGCAGATCCAGCCGCTCCTGTGCCCGGTGGAGC